>SYKL01000228.1 GCA_005797785.1 Pseudomonadota bacterium
GAACTTGATCGCGTTGCCGATCAGGTTCATGAGTACCTGCCGAATGCGTCCTGGGTCGGCCACGAACAGCCAGCGAACGTCGGGCGTGTCGTAGTCAACCACCAACTCCACCCGGTTCTCGGATGCTCGGTGTGCGAGGTGTTCGATGACGTCGTACACGGTGACGCGAAAGTCGAACGGCAGGGGCTCCAGAAGAAGTTTACCCGCCTCGATTCGTGAGTAGTCCAGAATGTCGTTAAGAAGACCCATGAGCGACTGGGCGGACGTTTGGACGGTTGTGGCGATCTCGGCCTGCTCGGCGGATAGAGTGGTTTCAAGGAGCAGATTGATCATCCCGATGACTCCATTCATCGGCGTTCGAATCTCGTGGCTAACATTCGCAAGGAACATGGACTTTGCTTGGTTCGCGATTTCTGCTGCGATGCGCGCTTCGACCAGAGATGTGATGTCCCAATGAGTGCCGATCAGGGTTTCGGCCTCGCCGCGACTGTTTCGCACCAACCTGCCCGATGTGCGAAGGTGCCGGATGGTGCGATCGGGCCATAGGATGCGAAAATCGTCCGTGAACTCTCCCTCACCACGAAGCGCGCGGGCGATGGACGCATCCGCACGCGCAAGGTCCTCCGGGTGGATGTTTGCGCGGCGAGCCTCATTTGCATTTGAGAACTCGTCCGGCCGGCGGCCGTAGAGCCGGTACATCTGCTCATCCCACTCGAGATGGTTGGCCTTGACATCCAAGCGCCAAATTCCGATCTGGGCCGATGCGGTCGCCATGGCGAGGACCTGCCGAGCTTTGTGCGCCTCCAGCTCGGCGTCCTTCCGATCGGTCACGTCGGAGAGGCTGCCGACGAACTCGCGTGGGGCGCCGATGGCGTCCCGTACGACTCTCACTTCGTCGCGGAGCCATCGATAGGCACCATCTTCCCTTCGAAATCTGTACTCGGCAACGTGCATATCGTTGGCCCAAGGGCCGGTAAGGGCGGCTCTGACCGGGCAACATCCTCGCCATGCACCTGCTGGTTCCAAAACTCTGGGTTCTGGATGAAGTGGTCGGGGGGATGTCCAAGCACGCGCGTTACGTTGGGGGTGATGTACGCCACCCCATGTGGCGGCTGGGCCGCACGCGTATAGATGACCGCAGGGCTGTTTTCGAGCACCAGCGCGAGCCTGCGTTCCGTCTGAACGAGCTGGTCGCTGGAAACGACGGAATCGGCCAGCTCTTCGCCCAGCATGTTGAGCCCAACCGCGATCGCATCGAGGGTATCGCCGTTGGGCCCCACGGGCGCCCGAGCGTCGAACTCAAGGCGCGCGAACCGAAGAACTTGGTCGAGGATATGTTCTGCCCGGGGATCCATGGCGGTGGTCACCGGGTCGTCGGCACGAATTGCCGCAGCCACGCCAAGGCTTCCGGATCGGTACTGAACAGCTTTACGGGAATATGTACGTTGCTGTTCATGCCGATGAAAAAGTTGCCCAGCATCCGGGCCATGGGGGAGCTCACCAACATGCCGACCGCGCTTAGGGCGCCGATGCTATCCGGGTAGCGTAGTAGACACGCACCTCACGCGACAATCCCACGGAATGCGTGAGATCGACCATTGAGGGACGACGTATGCCGCCCCCCGCCTCCTGATAGAAACGCACGATCGCCTTGGCTTCCTCAAGGGTCTGTTCCCAGTTCGGCGAGGAACGAACCTCGAAAATCCCGTCAGCACGCAGGGTGACGGTCGCCTTGCCAATCGTAGCCATCGGAGTTTCGTTCATGCCGTGGTCCCTGTTGCGATCTCCTGACTGTGGTCTCCGCTGCGGTCAGGCGTACCACCGCAAGTCCCCCAGCGGCATCGGCTAGGGTCGACATCACGCCGCCGTGCATCGCGGGCCGCAACGGATCTCCGACCAGGTGGGGTTGGAAGGGGACACGCAGGCGACAACGCCCCTTCTCCAATAGCTCCACTTTGATGCCCAGGTGGGCGTTGAACGGAATGTGAGACTCGAACACGTTGATCAAGGTTTCGAAGTCCATGCACTCTCCTACCAAGCCGCGGGGATCGCGTAGCACGTTCTTCTGTGCGACGATGCCCGCATGAATGTGCTGATGCTTCAGGTCGTGCACCGGGAACCTTCGCCTGATTTTGGCGACATGCGGGTGGCGGTAGCACCGGGTAACGCGGACGAACGTTGGGTCATATGGTCGGGAAACCCTCCATTTCCAACAGACGGGCTCGGCCTGCCCACTGTGGTCCAGGTGGGCGAAATGGACGGGCGGCGGGTGTACGCGGAGCGCGTACCTGCCGGGTTGCAATTGAGCTTTGACGCGCCTCCGCCTGAGTTGTGGCCGCTGGTGATGATGGGGATCTTCGAGGCGTTGGTATCGCTGCATCACGAAAAGCGCGTTCATGGACATCTTTCCTCCGATCGCGTCTGGATCGGCGTGGATGGCTCCGTTTGGATTCTGGGTCGCGGCCGAAGGGGGGGAACAGCGGTTTTGGACGTAGTCGCCGCATTTGCGTTGGCCGAAACCGATCAGGAGGAGACGTTTCCCGGAGAGGATGCCGAGCGGGGGCTCCATTTCTGGAGTGCGCGCGCTGACGAGGCGCTTCGAGATCGACTGGCCCGCTGGGTGAGTGAGCGGGTGGCGTCGCGCGTCGATCTTGTGGAGCAATCGTTATTTACACCAGGAACGGAGAGCACCGACGAGGTGGTACCGGACTGGGGCCCTGATACGGGCACGGACGGCCTCCTTGACCATTGGACGGGAACGACCGGGATAACGTCTGAGGCCACGCCCGACGCGCGTGAGGATGCTGCGCACGCGCGCCAAACGGAGACACTGTGGCGCGAAGTGGAAGGCTGGGCGAACGCCGCGTTGCAGCCGTTGCCGACGGTTGCTGTGGCCCGTCTCGCCGCAATTCAGGCCGGCGAAGAGTGTGAACTCCTGTTTGTTCCGTGTCCGTTACCCACAGCGGTGTTGGCCGATGGCGCGGACACGGCGACGATTCGGAGACCAGACCTCTTCAAACCTCCGCAAGTTATTGAGATCTCGCGGGGGCGTGGATGGCGCCGCGGGGTGGAGTGGCTGGTGGCGATGCTGCTGGGGGCGGCGACCATGTGGTTATTCACGAAGATCTTCCAATAGTTTCGAACGGGAACGGTCGTAGTTCCACAGCCGCTGGGGATTCGCGATAAGAGGCGGGGCGGCGAACGCGTCGCTCGAGGGACCTGTGAACTCCATACCCTTTCGAATCGACGGCCAGTTTGGTAAGGCGCGGGCCGGCACTTTGACGATGGCGCGCGGTGAAATCCGAACCCCGGTGTACATGCCCGTGGGAACCCAAGGTGCCATTCGCGGAGTAAGCCCGCTCCATATGGCGGATACGGGTACGCAGATCTTGTTGGCGAACACCTACCACCTGTCCCAACGGCCGGGCGAGGATCTTGTTAAAAAAGCAGGTGGTTTGCACAAATTCATGGCGATTGAGCAACCTATCCTCACTGACTCCGGTGGGTTTCAGGTTTTTTCGCTTGAAAAGACGATTTCTGAGGACGGCGTGGAGTTTGCCTACGAGGTGGACGGGCAAAAGACGTTCCTGTCCCCGGAACGTTCGATGCAGATTCAGATGGCTCTTGGTTCCGACATCGCGATGGTGTTCGACGAATGCCTGCCTTTTGGAGTCGACAAAGCCTATGCAACGCAGTCGGTCGACCGAACCGCCCGTTGGGAGGCGCGCTGTAAAGCGGCTCACACCCGAGAAGATCAGTCGTTGTTTGGGATCGTTCAGGGTGGGTTTTGGGCCGATCTACGGCAGCGCTCTGCCAAGCAGATCACCGAAATTGGCTTTGATGGCTACGCGATCGGCGGGTTGTCGGTCGGTGAGGGCCTGGCCAAGATGATCGAGGTGCTCGACTTCACCACCGATCACCTGCCCCAAAATGCCCCTCGTTACTTGATGGGTGTCGGCCGACCTCAGGATCTGGTGGAGGGGGTGGCGCGCGGCATCGAC
>SYKL01000229.1 GCA_005797785.1 Pseudomonadota bacterium
TCGAAAAAAACGGCCAGGAGGTTACCGTTTCCGGATACCTCAGCATCCCAACGATCACCGTCGGTTGCGACAAGGAAAGCTGTTCGATGCTGCTGGCAGCTTCCAGCGGCGAACAAGAAGGGATCCACCTTCGGTTTCCCACCGGGACGGGACCGGGCACCATGGCAAAAATCCCATCGAAATTCGAAGGTTCGTCGATTCCTGGCCTGGTCGAGCGGCTGAGCCCCTACGACTTCAAGCTGACCGACGCTTCCGGCCGCGTGCTCGGAGCTGGGGATGTCGTTCGCGTCAAGGGCAAGCTTTATGCGTCCAAGTTGGGCGGCCCGCTGTATTGTTCGATCACCCCGACGGAGGTCGTGGGGCTTTAGTCACCGGTACATCAAAAGTTATCGATTTCGAGAAATTTGATGTGCCAGTTACCGACCCCTGTACCAAAATGTACGGCGCATGGACGTAGTCGCGCCAGCGTGGCAAAGGAAGGTACCCTCTGTCATCGAAGGTTTCATGAGCTACGATCTCTATTTCTCCTCTTCTAAGCCTCTTTCTGTTGATGCCATTAAAGCGTGGTTTGGTCGCCGAAAACACTACCAGTGGAGCGATGACAGCGCCCACTACGAAAACCCTGTTAGCGGGGTGTATTTTACGTTCGAGGTGAAATCCCCTGAGGAGGCGTACTTCAACATCAACTTTTGTCGGCCGCATGTGTTTGGGCTGGAAGCGGTGGACGAAGTAGAGGCGTTCGTTCAGGAGTTTGGATGGTCGATCGACGATCCCCAATCCGACGGCATGGGCGAAGGGCCGTTCACTCGGGAGGGTTTCCTGCGCGGCTGGAACAGCGGAAACGCCTTTGGATGCAGGTCGGTCCTTTCGTACAATCCCGGTGCCGCAAGCCTGTCTTTGCCGGAGCTTACCAACCGTCGGGTCTGGCAATGGAACCGCGCACGCGAAGCCTACCAAGACCTCATCGGCAGCGTCGAGATGATGACCTGCTTTGTTCCTACAATTTACCTGTTGGCGGATTCGGCAACCCCCCAGAAAGTGCAGACCGCGGTGATCTGGGGCGAAGCCATGGAATACACGCTTCCCGAGGTGGATCTGGTCCTTTCGGTCCCCAAATCGGGGGACGCTCCGCGGGTGATCCCGTACGCCACCGTGGCCCCGCTGCTGAATGGGATCCGCCGCGACGAGAACTATCAGTTCTCCCTGGAAAAACGCTCCTGGGCCACGGGCATGCCGCACACGGTCCTGGAAGAGGTTACCGGCGAACTTCGGCGGACGTTGCTGGAAACCGGGGAGTCGCGGAAGTTCACCCGCGTGCGGACGGACGAGGTGTTCGATCGCGAATTGGTGGGCTGAGCCCCGAAGGTTCGGCCACGGAGGCTAATAGACCGCATCGTGCAACGTCAGCCTGAACCGGGTGATTCCGATCAACCCGCTTCCGCCGGTGGGTTCGATCCGCAGCGCTTGGTAGGCATACCCGGGCACAAAGCAGGAGTTTCCGAGATCTAGGCTGACCGCGTGAACGGTCCAGTCGTGGGACATGCTCGTCTCGACCCCGCAATCGCCGTTGCCGGGGTTGTAGGCGGCGAAGGTAACCCCTGCGTTGGTGCTGACGCTGCGTCCTTCGACGCAGACGGTGGCGCTGCTGTACGAGCTTATCCCCGACAGGCCGATCATCAGCTGAATGGGCGCTCCTTCGGGGACTTCCGCGAGGGTGCCGATCGGATCGTCGTTCATGTTGATGCCGTTGTACGGGTCCCACACTTCGGGGTAACTCTCCCCGCCGTACGCCCAATCTGCCGCACCGAATCCTGGCGTCGCTGAAAACGCCCAGTCGGGACTGGTTTCCGAATAGGCATCCGAAAAATCAACTTCAATCCACACACCGTCCCCGGAGTTGCCGCAAGCGTCCGGCGTCGCAGAACCGGTGTCGGCGGTATCTTGCGTATCACCGGTATCCTGGGTGTCGGCGGTATCTTGCGTATCGCCGGTATCCTGGGTGTCGGTGGTGTCTTGTGTGTCGCCGGTATCCTGGGTGTCGTCCTGGGTATCGCCGGTATCCACGGTATCCACCGCAGTGTCCGAGCCGTCGGTGTCGGCGTCCACGCAGTCGCCTTGATCGTCAAGTACTTTACCATCTGCGCAAGTGTCCAACCACTCACGCTTGCAACCGACAGCCAGCAGGACCCAGAACCATTTATGCATGTTCGCCTTCCGGGCGACGAACTAACCGATTCCGTGGATGTCGCCGGCGAATCGGAACGGCCATTTGATGGTAGAACCCGGTCGCCCAGCCTTGGGTTCGGAGGGTCTTCCCATGGAAGTCATTGTGTCGTTGATCATGTTGGCCGGTCCTTTTTTGCTGATCGGAGCGCTGGTGGTGGGCGCGGTCGGCGTGTTTGGGGCGGTCAAGACGGTGGATCAGGGAACGGTCGTGTGCGTGACCCGATTTGGGAAGTTCGCTCGCGTGATGCGGCCAGGCCTGAACGTGAAGATCCCGTTCATCGAGGCGGCGTCGCATCGGATCTCGTTGCAGAATCGGTCGGTGGAGCTCTCGTTTCAGGCGATCACCATTGACCAGGCCAATGTGCACTTCA
>SYKL01000230.1 GCA_005797785.1 Pseudomonadota bacterium
CCAGAGAAGGGCTAAGAGCATGATTTTCTCAGTAACCGAGTTCGATGCCGACGCCGGTGAAGGCGCCCGTGGATTCGCGGGCCACATCGGCGGAATCGATGGTCAGAGGGCCAATCGCGGGCAGCGGGAAGCTGAAGTTGCCGAACAGGGCGAGAAGGGCATTGATGGGGAGCATTTCTTCGAGCAGGCGGGTGATGGTCTCGTTCGAAGCGCCCCAATCGGACTCGCGGACCACCATGTCCATGTCGAGTTCGCCGAGGGAGAGCTTGAGCTCGCCGTTCTCAACCGTGATGTTCAGCGGAACGCTCGCAGCGAGAGCCACTTTCAGGTGGTCGCCCATTTCGCCGCCCGGAGTGTCGATCACAACTTCGACTTCGCCGAGTTGCGCAAGTAGACCGCCGTCTTTCTGAATGGCGACCGGAGGAAGTTTGGCGCTGATCGCGACGGAACCTTCGGTGGCATGCAGCTGCGTAAGCATCATTTCGGGGAGCGAGCCGTCTGCGGTCGACATCGTCATTTCAAGGACGCCCGCGCGCCAAGCTTCGAACAACACGCGGTTGAGGAGGTTGTCCGAGAGGGAAACCCCGACGTCGGCATTGCGGTCAGTGTCCGCCGCACCGGGGGTGGCGGCCAAGTAGCCTGCATACTCCATGCTTCCCGCCGAAGGCATGTCGACGTCGAGGTCGACGACCGCGACGATGCCGTCGTCATCGATGTAGGCGTCGGAGATGTCCGCGGCGATCGACACTTGGCGGTCGAGAACTTCAGTTTCAAAGGAGAGATCGAGCGAAGCGAGCTGCTCTTCGAGGAGCGGCGGAACCATCGTCTCGACGGCGTCCATCAGCTTGGTTTCCAGGAAAGAAGCGATGGTGTCGACGAGGATGTACTGCTCGATATCGCCGGGAAGCAGAGAGGTGTCATAGCCGAAACCGACGAGATCGATGGTGGTATCGACGATGCTGACGGTCAGCATGCCGTCGTCGGCGCCGACACCGAGCTCGGCTTCGATTTCTGGATCGGCCCAAACCCAGATATCGACATCGTAATCGATGCCGATGATTTCGCCGTACACGTTGACGCCGACTTGGACGTTCGGGATGGTGGCATCGAGTTCGAGCACGCCGTCGTTCGGGTTCGCGGTCAGGTCGGGGGTGTCAAATTCGAGCTGGGTGGCGATGGCGTTGACCGTAACGGCGTCCCAACCCCAGATTCCGTACGAGTCTTGGTAAAGTGGTTGACCATTCATGACCATACTGCGAATCGAATCGGGAGTGAGCAGGCTGCCGACTTGCGCGAGTGCCGCGTCGATGCCGCCTTGATTGAGCCGCAAAGAAGCGGCATCTTCGATTTTTTGGCCGGGGTCGTTGTAGTCGCCCGCAATCACCGCCTGGCGCACAAACTTGGTGTCGCCTCGGCCGTCCTTGCCAGTGACTTCGAGTACGTTGATGCCGCGTTCCAGAGTAACGGAAGCACTGTAGCTATCGCCATCTACGTCCGCGCCAACGCCGTTCACTTTCACATCGGTGAGGTTGCGTGCAACGCCCGTCGCGGTAACGGTGCCGGCGGACTGCCAGGAGGCGGCGGCGGGGTCAGCGAGGGAAAGCTCTGGCTCTTCGTAAGGAACTTCGCTCAGCTCGTTTTCGTTCTTGCAGGCCGGCAGGACAAACAGGGCAAGAAAAATGACGCGCTTCATAGAAGACCTCGGAGATCGAGTGAAGAGCCGCACAGGCGGTGGCGACGCTGATATGCGCGAACTTTGAGGCGATGTCAACCAATTTGTATTTTCTAACGCATGTTACTTGCCGGTTCGGACAAGACGCGACAGCAGGGTGTGCGAAAGCGCTACTGTACCGGTTTGCGAGGGTGTGATGGGCGAGTGTCTCAAGTGCAAACAGACGTTTCCGGACGATCAACTGCTTCTTTCGGCGCGAGGCGGGGTCTGCCAGGGATGCATGGCGCAAGCCGGCGCTGAAACAGAAATTTCACGAGGGGTGTGGCTGACGATCTTTTCCGGGCCCGGCATGGCGATGGCGGCAACAGGCGGGCTTTGTCTTGGTCCCCTAGGTCCTTTTGTTGGTGGAGCGTTGTCGTTGGCGGCGCTGGGCTCGGCAGCGCGCTCGATCTGGTGTGGTTGGACCTATTCCCATCCAGAGCAATATTCGACCGAATATGAGCCTGGAAAGTTGGAAATCGGCTTGCTGTACGGTGCGGGTGTGATCACTATCCCCTGGGCGCTCGCCACGCTGGGATTGGCGTTGTTGGGGTTCCTAGCCTTTTTCGTGCCGGCGGCCCAAGGGTTCTAACGTCCATGTAGTAAAGTTCTTTACTATTTGCGACCTAGAAGTGCCCGGTAATGCCGACCTTGAAGTACACATTGGCTCGGCCATTCGGGTCGAGGATGGTCGTGCCCGTCCCCTCGATTTTCTGACCTGCGAGCATTGTCGGGTCTCCGGCGCCGAGGTCCATTTCCAAGTATCCGAGCCGTCCATTCAAGTTGACGGCGTTGGAGTTGACGCCGTTTTCGGTGGCGGCGCCGGCGCTGAGGGTGAGTGCGGAGTGGTCGTTTTTGATCCCCATCGCGGCTTCCCAGGCGGTGACCTCCGGACTGGTGGTGAGGGACAGGCTGCCGAGCACGGATGCGTTGTCACCAAGTTTGTAGGTAGCCCCGGTGTTTAGGACGAGTGTGACTCCTCCGTCGGTCGGGCTGACGATGACCGCGGAGGCGTTCGCGGTGAGATCATCGTTGGAATACGTGCCGGTAACGCCGGCAACCACACCGCCTTGACCACCACCCACGACTGCGGCGGCCGACACGCTGGCGTCAGGATTGGAAACCCCGCCTTCGACCGCGCCATATACCAATGGACCTTCGATGTCTGAGGTTGCATCGGCCTCCAACCCGATGGTGTCGACCGCTGCAGTGGCGTTGTCGACGCCGATGGTACCGCCGATGGTGGTACTTTTTTCCTTACCTTGGCCAAGATCGGTGGTGGTGGTGTGGGTGACGCTCGCGGAACCGGATGCGGGCATACCGGCTTCCGTGGCCGCTTCTCCGGTGTAAATGCTGGCATTGACGCTTTCTTCGGTGTTGCGCGTGACGGTGTGTTCGCCGCTTTGGTCGACCCGCTGTTGGACCAGAGTCACACCGCCATCCACGGTGGTGGCGGCCTCGTCGCCGGAAGTATGCGAAACGCCGATGTTTGCGCTCTGTTGGTTGTACTCCTCCAGCGTTGACTCCACGACCTCGCCCTTGGAATTCGTGGTGGTGAGGTTCGTGCCATTCTTGTTGGAAGCGCTGACGGTGGCATCGGCGGTGTTGGTCGTGCCATCGTAGCCGGCCGTTGCACCGATGCTTCGCGCATCGTTGTTGAGGCCGTCAACGTCGGTGGTGGCGACGCTTCCTGCAGCGTCGATCACCACCCCCGTGTCGGGATCCGAGGTCGTCGGAACTGTGACGTCGGCGCTGCCCGCGATCTTGGTCGTATCCGTCGATTCGTATTGGACAACCCCTTGACTATTGGTCACTGGATCGCCCGCAGCGTCGCGTTTGACCTCCCGATTCGTTTGAGTGCTGCTGTAACTGCCACCGGCCGATGCAGTGCCGGCCGAACCGTCATATCCGCCGGATCCACCGATGGTGCTGCTCTTGGAGCTGAGGTCGGTGTTGGTGGTGGTGGTGTAGCTCCCCTCGGCGTTCACTTCGACGCCGGAGTCTTCGGAAGCGACCGTAGGAACGACCAATTCCGCCTCACCTGCGACCGTTTTCGAATTGCCGGCGGTTTCGAGGGGAACACCGTGCTCGTCGAGAACGACCTCTCCCTCTGTGTTGGTGACGGTTCGGGTCGTTCCCGTCTGTACCGAACCGCTCGCGCCGACAGTCATGGTGTCGTCCGTTCCGTTGTATGCGGCAGTACCGGCGACCTCGGTGGCGTCGTTGCGGAGACCCTGTGTGTTGGCGGTTTCGTAGCTACCCGCACCGGAGACTTGGACGCCGGAATCGGAATCACCGGTCGGTACCGTGACTTTGGCGCTTCCACCGACTTCAGTGGAAGCCGTGCCGGTGTAGTCGGTTTCGGATTCGAGGTGACTGGCGCTGGCAGCCAATTTGACGCTGCTATCGCCTTCAATGGGTGCGGTGACGGAGCCAGAGGCTTCGGTCTCCTCTCGTCCAGTTTCGACCGTTTGGGCGACCTTATTCTTATCCGTGATGATTTCGCCGTCGGCGTCGCGCTCGTATTCCGTGTCGGTGTGGACCGTGGAATAGCTGCCTTCGGCTGACAACGTCTGAGATTCGTCTTTGTTGGAGTCCAGGGTAACCGCGCCGGCCACGTCCATCGCTGAGGTGCCACTGTCGGTGGTGCTGGAAGTTGCGTATCCCCCGTTGACTTCTATGGTCGAACCCTCGACTTCCAGCTCCTCCCCATTGGTGTTGACGTCCAACGCAACGTCGGCGCCGCCGGTGATGTCTGTGCTCGATACTTCCCTTTCCATGGCTTCGCCGGTGGTTTTGCTGATGACTGCGTTTCCATCGACGTCGGTGACGACCTCCGTCACCCCTTGATGGCTTTCCACCGCCACTGCGGCGCCGTCAGAGCTGGGGGCTGCGGAGACAGTCAATTGGTCGGCGTTGTTGCCCTCGTTGTTGGTTCGTTCGTAGGTGAGGCCGTCTCCATCCAATGAAACTTCCGTAGCAACGCCGGCGCCGTCGCCTGTCGCGTAGCTCACCCCGGTAGCGTCGACGGTGGTCACCGATTGCACGTCGCCGTTTTCGTCGACGTTGACGAGTTGACCCCCTCCGTGGATCACGTCGTTCAGTTTGACCCAAACGCTCGCGTTGGCTTCGATCAAGCCGTAGATGAAATCCGACTCGACGCCGTATAGATCGTCATACCGCTTTACTATTTCGTCGAGTCCTGCCTTGTCCGGTTCGAGGGCGAGTTCGGCGGTGAGCGCCTGAACCACGTCCGTGTCCACCAGCGGATCAAAACTAAGACTGTGTGATTCCGTTGTTTGGGCGCCGCTGATGTCGACTGTGGAGTTTTCTACGCCCGCGACCGCCGTATCCACGGTGGTGCTCTCGGTCGACGGTGTGACCGTCGGTGCTACCGGACTAAGCGTCTGGCCCATAGAAACCTCCAAAGGGAGTGTGTAGTGCAATTACCCTACACAGCCTCTCGACCCACGCTTGCAACGAATTGCATCATGCGTGGGCCGTCGGTTCTATTCTAGCAAGGATTCGGGGGCAGGATCGCGAAGGTTGTATTTGGAGGCCATGGAAAATCCATATGCACCGGCAGTGGCGATCACCACAACATCCCCTTCAAAGCTCTCGGGTAGCGCGCGTTCGGCTCCGAGCACATCGCCGCTTTCGCAAATGGGGCCAACGATGTTGGCGACAACCGCGTTGGGCTGATCCAGGCGGCTTAGGTTGGCGATTTCGTGCCAGGCGCCGTAAAGAGCGGGTCGAATGAGGCTATTCATGCCGGTGTCGACGCCAATCCAGGCGATCTCGCCTTTGCGCTTCACCTGGGTCACGCGGGTCAGCAAAACGCCGGCACGAGCTACCACATAGCGTCCGGGTTCCAACCAGAGCGAAAAACGTGGGTAGGCGTCGCGGATTTTGCGCAGCGATGCATTGAGCGCACCGAGGTCAAGGGGACGTTGCCCCGAGCGCTCCACAATGCCGAGCCCTCCACCCAAATCGAGGACTTTGCAGTCGGGGAAGTTTTCCGCGGCAGAAGCGAGGAATGCCGCAGTTTGTGCCCAGGTATCCACGGTCAGGATGCCGCTTCCCACATGAGAATGCAGGCCGATCACCTTTGCGCCCGAACTCTGCACCAGCTGGACGAGCTCGCTGATTTCATCCTTTGAAATACCAAACTTTGAGCCGGTGCCCGCGGTGTGAACGTGTTTGTGGTGTCCTCGGCCCTCGCCCGGATCGAGGCGAACGAGTACCTCTTTCCCTCGGAACAGCTCCGGCCACGCCCGCAGGGGATAAAGATTGTCGAGGGTGATCCGCACCCCTCGGGCCAGTGCGCCTTCGTAATCCTCGCGTGGCGCGAAATTTGGAGTAAAGAGTACTCTTTCGGTTTGTATGGAGGGAAACAGGTCGAAGATGCGTTGGAGCTCGCCCGGGGAGACGCATTCAAAGCTCAATCCAGCGGCTTCCATGCGGCGCAGTAAATCCGGATTGGAGTTGGCCTTCATGGCGTACAGAATGCGGTCGACGGAGGAGAGGCTTTTTAGCTCGGTGATCGCCTGGTCGAGCGTCGGAACGTGGTACAGATAGCGGGGGCTGCTCTCGGTTGCGAGCGCCACCAATTCTGCGGAACGCTCCTTCCACCAAGGGATAACGGTGGTTTCTGTGGCGGGTCGTTCGAGGGTGGGACCAAACACCTCATCCTGAGGAACCCCCTCAAACAGCATTTGGTGCAGCGCAGAAACGAGTTTATCCGCTTGTGATTCGTCGATCACGAACGTGAGGTTCAGGTCGCTGGCCGCCTGGGAAACCAAGTAGATTTTCTGCTCCTCGAACGCCTCAAAAGCGGCTCCAAACCTGTGCATGAGCGCGCGAATGTTCTTGCCGACCAGACTGACGGCAGCGCATGGACCGATGGTTTGGGCATGGCAGTGTTCCGAAAGATCGGTGAGCAATGCGTTGATTGTCTCCGGATCCAGGGCATTTGCCGTTGGGTCCAACGACACCGTCACATTGCTCTCGGACGTGGACACGAGATCGATGGACAGACCGTGCTTTTTGAAACAAGCGAAAATGTCGGCAAGGAAGCCTACCTGTTGCCACATGGCTGCGGTTTCCATGGACACCAGAGTGAGGTTGGTCCGTGAAGAAACGGATTTGACCCTCGCAGAAGTGGAGGCGGCCTGGGACGAAATGATCGTGCCTTCCGCGTCTGGGCGCTCGGTACAGCGGATGTGCATCGGGATTTGGTGCGCGCGGACGGGTGGAAGACATCGCGGATGGAGCACTTTCGCGCCCATCGATGCGATCTCTTGCGCTTCGTCGTAGTCCAGCGTCCGGAGGAGTCGGGCCTGCGGAACCTGTCGAGGGTTGGTGGTGTACATTCCAGGGACATCGGTCCAAATTTCGCATCGCACCGCGCCAATTTTCGCGGCGAAGTAGGCTGCCGAGGTGTCTGAGCCGCCGCGTCCGAAAAGAACGGTATGACCGGCACGATCGCGGCCAATGAATCCTTGGGTCACCAGGATCGTCGCATCCTGTTGGTCGAGGGCCGACCGCAACGCTGGATCGTGTGCAAAAGTGCAGGTGGCGGAGATCATACGGCGAATCTCCGGCACATTGGGCTCGGGTTCCGCGACGAGGAGCTCGCGGGCGTCCATCCATCGGGCGTTGAACCCTGCCGACTGCAGGAACGCAACCCCGAGTTTGGTGGCGAGGATTTCTCCCATGGCCATCATTCGTGCATGAAGCCGCGGACTGGCTTCGCGCGTCAGTGAGGCGCCGAGGGCGAGCCGGGAAAGCTCCGTCAGGTCGGGTCTTAAGACCTCGAGATCGACCTTCATGGCTTGCGCGAGGGCCGCATGGCGCGCCTCAATGTCCGCCAACAAGGGTTCGTGCCGTCCAAGTGGGGCTTCCTTCACCATCTTTTCCAGAAGGTTGCTCACCCCTGAAAGGGCGGAACAAACGACGAGAGGGCGCAAGCCGTCTTTGGAGCGAGACAAGGCTTCGTTCGCGATCGTCCGCCAACGTTCCACGGTTGAAACGCTGGTTCCTCCGAACTTCAGCACCACCCACTCGCCCATCACACCCTCCTGGAAGAGAGATAACGCCTTTGCCGAAATC
>SYKL01000231.1 GCA_005797785.1 Pseudomonadota bacterium
CGCTCGCAAACCTGTCACTCGGGTTCTTCGCCAACAACGTCCGCAACCAATCGTCGAGCCCGGCGGGCACGGGCGTGCGAGGGGCCAACCGCGGCGGTGCGGTGCGCAATTGGGCATCCCGCAGATCACCGCCGGTGGTGTGGGCGAACACGCTCGCACCGGTGACCAGGTACCAGACGATGCCCCCGATGGCATACAGATCGGTCCAGGGCCCCAGATCGCGGCTTCGACGTTGCACCTGCTCGGGTGCCATGTAGGCGGGCGTGCCCGGGCTCCCGCCCTCATCGCGTGCCAACTGCTCCAACCGGTGGGCGATCCCAAAGTCGGACACGATCACCCGCTCCTCGGGGCCATGCAGAAGGATGTTGGCTGGTTTTAGGTCGCGGTGAATCACACCGCGCGCATGCGCATGGCCCATGGCCGTGAGTACGTCCGTCGTAACCCGGGCGATCCACGGCCACGGTTCCTGGCGATCTTGCAGCGTTCCTCCGTCGGCCAATGCCATCACCAAATACGGGCTGTCGGGCGCCACCGGATCGTCCAGCGGCACTTCGCCGTGGTCGTACAACCAAATGATGTTGGGGTGCGCCAACGCCGCAACCACCCGCACCTCATCGGCGAACGCCTCTCGCGCCCTTCGCCGGAACACAAGCCCTCCACTCAGCAGTTTGATCGCGACCGACTGGCCAGAACGACGGTGAACCGCGAGGCGAACTTCCCCCATGCCACCGCGGCCCAGCAGGTGTTTGAGTTCGAATTCACGCCACGAATCCATACTGGAAGTCTATCGCAATCCGAGCGATGGTCGCGCCAACCGCGACATCCCATGCGCCGTTCGCCCCGCCGCGGTCCGTGAGATAGACGCCCCGTATGGGTCCTCCAGCTGACCAAAAGAGCGGAGTCTCTCCCACCTTCTCGTGGAGGGTGGGGGCGCAAGCGGAGTTCTATTTCCGGGAGATCCTGCCCCGGCACATCGACCGAGACTTCCGCGGCCAGGGATACCTGTTCCTCACCCAGATGCTGGCCGCACACGATGCGGGAGATCCGACCCGCATTCTACGCGAACATCCCGCCCAACCGAGCGAACGCGCAATGGCCATGGCCAACGGCGCTCGGGCCACCTGCCCTTTCGAGATTCAACGGGGAGATGGCCGGCTCTTGGGCCAGTTTACGCTCAATGGGACCTACCGCAACAGCATGGGAACATCCGAAACCCTCTGGGAAGCGCGCCGCGTGTTCCTCTACGAAGCGGCCTTTGAGCGGTTGCCTGAGGAGGCGATCGACGGTGAGATCCTGCTCACGTTGTTCCATGAATACATCCACCATTTTGAGTCCTTTTACGGCGCCCGGCACCAACCCCTCGCCGCCCGCGAACAGCGCCGGGAGCACGTTCGGCTCACCGCGGAACAAGCGCGCCGATCGGACACTTGGGCGATTTGGAAGTCGCGTTTGGGTTGGGGGGCGGCGGCCGCCTTGGCAATCGGGTTGATCGCGGCGCTGACCATCGACTTCCGATCCGATCCCCCCGTCGTAGTGCCGCCAGATACCTCCGTTCCCGTGAAGCGTCATACCCGAGAAGAGCTCCACCGCCTATTGGAAGATGCTCTCCTTCGCGGCGAACCCAACCTGCGCGAAGCCCTTGAAGAACAGCCTTTTCTCGACAGTGCAGAACCACCACAGGCGATGCTCGGCGGCGGAACCGGCCCCACCTGGACAGTGGAGGTGGAGGGGCGCCCGGTCGATTCCTACCTGTGTTGGATGCCAGAATATTCCGACCCAACGCCAGTTTGCATTGTGACCATCGATGGGGTGTGGTCGGTCGTGGATGCTCCCGCCACCTCCATCCGGTAAGGCCGTTTCGAAAGTCCAGCGATCGAGTTGAAGCTGTGCTACTCCACCCACAAAGAGGATCCGATCTTGGGCTTACAACAATCGCAGTCCGCCCCCGAAACTGCCGCACCCGCGTCCTCCGAGAGCACCGCGGGACCCACCCTCGATGGTGAAAATTCGACCCGGGTCGCCGAAATGGGTTCCGCGAACATCGACGGAAGTTCCAGTTGGCTCGCAGAAGCGGCGGCGGCAAGCGGCGAAAGCGACCCCACCGAGTTGACCGTCGGTGCGGGGACCGGCACCACCACGATCAACGATCCCACCTCTTCCGACTACGATGTCGACGCGCCCAATCTGGAAGGCGCGGTCGGTCAAATGACTGACCAGGGCTCCGGCGAATTCGGCCGCCTCGCCTGGGATCCGCGGATGTCCTTCGAATCCACCGGTCCAAGAATGTCCTCGGTGACGGTCACCGTCGACATGGTGAAGACCATGCCCAACTGGACCAGCATCTCGGGCGCGCCCGCCGCCGAGCAGGCCGAATGGCGCCGGTTCTATGCGGCACTCGACACCCATGAAAATGGTCACGCCAGCCGCGTTCGCAGTGGGTTTGCGGGGATCGCGGAGGCGATGGCGCTCACCACGACAGTAGCCGCCGGACAATCGCTCTGGAACGCCCGGGTGGCGGCAGTTCGCGCGGCCAATGTCGCCTACGATGCGGAAACGCACCACGGTGCAACCCAAGGAACCGACATCCACCTGCCGCCCGCGCCCGCGGCCCCGCCCGCCACGCCTCCGGCCACCTAGCGCCCCTCGCCACAGTGAAGCGCGTTCCCGTACGATCGACACACCGACAGGACCGTCGAACCGACTGAGGTAGCGTGTACGTTGGAGGCCGCGTGCGGATCTTGGTCATCGACGACAGCGGTGTCATGCGAAAGACCGTCGTGAAGATGCTCCGGCAGGCGGGCTACGCCGACGACACCATCGACGAAGCGGTCGACGGTGTCGATGGTGTCGCGAAAATCGACGCCAACCTTCCAGATTTGGTGCTGTGCGACTGGAATATGCCCAACTTGGACGGCATGGGCGTTCTGAACCACGTCCGCGAGCGCGGGCTGTTGGACCGCTTTGTCTTCGGGTTCGTTACCACGGAAGGCTCCGACGAACGCCGACAACAAGCCGCCGAAGGGGGGGCGCGCGATTCCTGGTGGCGAAGCCGTTCACGGCCGCGAGCTTACGTCAGGCGATCAACGACGCCCAAAACGCGCCAAAACCCTCCGTTGTCGCACCAAAACCCCACGCGGATGCCGCAGCGCGATCGGTGTACCGCCTGTGCGATCCGGCTCACATTGCCCAAATTCTCTCCACTTTGACGGGTGTCGCCGTCAGCGCGCAGCCGAGCACCGCGATGCGGCTCGACACCCCAAAAACCCTGGGCGTGTACCGTCTGGAAGGGTCATCCGTTACAGGGTTTTGCCTGTGCGAGGCGACCCTCGGCAATCACTTGGCCGCCGCCTTCGAAGGAGTGGACGTTCCCTCCTCCCTCGACAGCTTGGCCGAACTTTTCAACGTCGGCAGCACCTTCTTTGAGCCGGTGCAAGGCGTACATTTGAAGTTGGAGCGTGTCACCGGGCACGAAAACCAGCGTGAATACCACCGCCAACTGATCAAACTGCAGGATCGTTGTGACCTGTGGATCGATGTTCCTGGCCGGGGATCGGGGGGGCTCTCCCTGTTGTTGTGCGGCGATTCTGCCGCGGTGGAACTGAAAAAGTTCGCATGATCGGTGATCGATTTAGACAAGTGCTTTACTAAAAACACCTTGGCATCAGTCGATACAAAACTCCGCTACGGCGGCATCGATTTCGTCCTGCGGCGTTTCCGTGTCTCGCAGCGTCAGAATTCCCGAGGCGGATGCGGGCGGCAGCCCAAACGCTTGTTCAAGCGTCACTTCCCTGAGCTCGATCTCGAAACTTCGCCCGAATGGGCAGCCATACCCTTCGATTTCTCCCTCGGAACCCATCACCCCCACCAATTGACGCCATCGCGGCCGGATTCGTAGTGGGTCCCACTCCCCGTCAGCAGTGCGTAGCGGTCCGTGCTGGTTTCGAGGTCGATCTCCGAGCCGTCTCCGGTGTAGTCACCGCCGCCCTGGCAGGTGGCAGCAAACAGGGTAAACGCAGAAAGTGCCTTTCCCAGCATGTGTTCTCCGTTCGTTCGGTGGGACCGCTCTCCCCGCGAATGTGCCCAAAACCTCCGCCGCGTGCGGTTACAGTCGATTAAGAGTCTGTAACCAATTAGACAAGCGATTTACTATTTACGGCCTCCGCAAGGCACAACGTTGACAATCCCCACACGAGACGCACGTCCTGCCGTGGTTATGCCTGGAGCGGTCGGGAGGTTGGCATGTTGCGACGGTTCGAATTCTCGGAAGGAACATCCAATAAGTTCTGGCAGATCGAGGTGGTGGGCTCGGAGACAGTGGTCACCTTCGGCCGCATCGGCACCAACGGCCAAGAGAAACGCAGCGCGTTTGCTTCGCAGACAGCCGCCGAAACCGAGCGGGACAAGCTGATCAAAGAGAAGACGAAAAAGGGATATACCGAGGTCACGCAAACCCCCGCTCCACCGGTCAACATCGCCGCCGTGGCTGCCTGGCTGCAGGCCGGGAACGCATCGGCCGCCCCATCGACGCCAAAGGGGCCCCCGAAAGCGGCTCCCAAAGCCGCTCCAAAGCCCAAGGTTGCCCCCATGGCGGCGCAGGCCACCACCGGCCAAATTCATCTTTCAACGAAGGAATGGACTCGCAACCAAAACCGGCCGTGGACGCCAGCAACGCGTTCCAAGCCCGCGAAGTTTGAGTTGGACCAGGCGATGGAGACTTGGGCGAAGGTCTATCGCTATGGCGGACATCCGTACTTCTATGGAGTGAAACTCCCGACCAATCCTTCCGAGGAGGCAGCCCGGTTTTGGGTGTGGTTGGGGATCCTGCCTCCCCCAAAAAAGGTGGATGCCGCCGAGAAAAAGAAGTTCAAAACTAAGGCCTGCACGATTCCCACCGTCGAAGAAGTGATTGAGCTGACCCGCGAGCGGATGACCGAGCAGTGGCAGTTTCCGGAGATCGCGCTGCCGTTGTGGGTAACCCTGGGTCCGGTCGGTTTTGTGAAGCTGCTCCGCGAACTTCCGCGGGACTCGAAAACGTATCAGTACCGAAATCCGGTCGAGGATCTATGGCTGGCGTTCGACGCGGACATTCGACCATACATGACCGAGCCCCAGCGCACGGCGATCCGCGAAGCGATCGCCGCCGACGTCACCGTAAAGAATTGGTCCACCGCAGAGCATCCCGATCCGGCGTTTTTGTTTGCGGCGTGCGTGGGATTGGGCGATGCGCTCGTCCCTGTGGCGGAGGTGTTGACCACCGCCGACCACCACCACCGCTTCGTGTGGCGGATGCTGTGCGGTCTCCCCGATCCCAAAGATACCTTGCGGCATATCGAGCGACTGGGCGCAGCAGGATTCCGATCGGAGACCGAGGATTTCGCGAAATCGCTTCTGGCCGTCGGAGGGACGGAGGTTCTGCCGTCCCTCGTCGGTCTGCACTCCCGCCTGGTCGCGGCTTCCGACGACGAGGAACTGCTGTTCAAGGCACTCGCGGTCGTCGATCACCCCGACGTGACCTGGATCGCCCTGGCCGCACACTCCGCCGAATCCAAAAAACGGGCGGTGGAATGGTTCAATACCTACCCCACCGCTGCGGCGCAGGGTCTGCTCGCGCGCCTCGATTCTCCGGCGGCGATGGACCAATTGCGAAAGTTGCTCCGGGGTCCCAACGCGGCGGTTGTTCAGGCGGTGGTGGACGCCGCCCCCGAAGCGGTCCGCCAGGCGATCGGCGACGATCCGGACGCCGTTCCCGAAATGACCGAGGTGCCAGGTTGGTTAACGGCAGCACTCGCCGCCGCTCAAGGCAAAACCCCGGCTTGGGTGCAGGCGTCCGATCTCCCGCCGGTTCGAATCGGAAAAACGCGGCTTTCGGACTCCCACGTCAACGTGTTGTTGGGGTCACTGACCAAAGGCCAGAAGGACGTAGCCACCGCAATCAAAGCGCACGCGGAACCCACCTCTTGGGATGCCCATTTGTGGGCGCTGTTTCAGCGGTGGCTGGAGCTCGGTGCCAACAGCAAGGAAAAATGGGCGATGGGCGCGCTTGGGTTTGGCGGAGATTCCGTCGCGTTAAAGCTCACCCCGTTGATCCGGCAGTGGCCCGGTGAAAGCCAGCATCCGCGCGCCGTGTTCGGCCTTTCCGTCTTGGAACAAATCGGCACCGACATGGCGCTGATGCAGCTGAACGGCATCGCCCAAAAGGTCAAATTCAAGGGCCTTCAGGGCCAAGCCGAAGCGGCGATGGACAAGATCGCCACCGCCCGCGGGATGACCAAAGAGGAGCTCGAAGACCGGATCGTGCCCGACTGCGATCTGGACGAAAAGGGCACGCGAGTGTTCGATTTCGGTGGAAGAAAGTTCAAATTCGTGTTAGGCGGCGAGCTCAAGCCGATGGTCCGAGACGAGGACGGCAAGATCGCCGGCGATCTGCCCAAGCCCAATAAGAAGGATGATCCGGATCTCTCGGCGGCCGCCGTCGAAGAATGGAAGCTGCTCAAGAAGCAGCTGAAAGAAGTCCTCAAAATCCAGTCCGAACGCCTCGAACAAGCGATGGTCAGCGGCCGTCGCTGGGATGCCGCGGCTTTTGAGACGTTGATCGTCCGCCATCCGCTGATGTTGAACCTTGGCCGCCTCGTGGTGTGGGGGGTGTACGACGGCAAGAACCGGATCGCCAGCTTCCGGATCTCCGAAGATGGAAGTTACGCCAACCAGACCGACGATCCGACCACCCTCCCGGCTGGCACCCAAGTTGGGGTGGTTCACCCGGCCGAACTGTCGGACGCGGAAAAGGCCGACTGGGGGACGATCTTCTCGGACTACCAGATCCTGCCGCCGTTTCCGCAGCTCGGTCGGCCGGTGTACGGCCTACAGGGCGACGAGCCCAAAGCCAAGGAACTCACCCGGTATGTGGGCACCAAACTCCCACCGATCACGATGGTGGGGATCCTGGATCGGCTGCGCTGGCGACGCGGCCCGGTGGAGGATGGCGGGGTATTCCATCTGCACACCAAGACGTTTTATGCGGCCGGGGTGACCGCCATTCTATCGTATGAATGCGGGGTTCCCGTTGGATATATGATGGATTGGGAGGACCAAAAACTGCAGGAATGCGTGTTTGTGGAAGGGACCAATCCGCAGCTCTGGTATTGGAACAAGAAGGATCAGATTCCACTTTCCAAAGTGCATCCGATCGTGATCAGCGAAGTGCTGCGGGATTTGGCGGTGTTGGCGGAGAAGGCGCAGGCGTAAGCCAGCGCGAGGCGCTGGAGGGGCCGCAAAGCGGGTCGCCCAGCGACCGAGGCCGAACGGCCGAGCCCCGCAAGGGCCGACGGCAACGCCGGCGCGCCCAGAAAGTAAAGCACTTTACTTATACGGCCAAACGAACTCCCTTCCAACGCCGGCCTTACACGTTGGCCGCGCATGTAAGTCGCGACGCCCCCCATGTAAGGTCACGGAATCGAAAACGAAGGCATGTTGAGTTCAGGCAACGGAACGCAAAACGAACCCGAGCCGAACACAGCAAGCAACAATGTTTTTGTTCTAACCCTACGCATTTGGAGGTTCCTATGAACGCCACCCTTTCTTCGCTGTTGTCGGTTGTTGGTCTGGTTGGTTCGATGGTCATTTCAACGGAGGCTTTCGCGACCGAGCGCCCCACCGCATACACGACGGTATCGGGCGCCGTTGGCAACCCGACCTACGCCTACGACGCCAGCGGCGCGACCTACGCCAACGTCAACACCGCGCGAAGCTGCGCCGGCAACCTCCAACCCGTCGCGACCGAAGTCATCGAGTTCTACGGGTTTTCGGGCGGCGCCACGATGGACCTCACCATCGACCACACCCTGTCGATCACCCTCGACGCCGGCTGGGGATCGACCGGCGCCGCCGCCTCCAACGGCACCTTCGACATCGGCCTCGACTACAGCGTCGATGGCGGTTCGAACTGGATTCCCATCCGCGCGTACCTCGGCATCGACGCCATGAACCCCGCCCAAGAGACGCTCACCACCGTCATCGCCGGCGGCACCCTGGCCGACCTGGAAGACTTGGTGGTGCGTCCGCGCATCAGCGTGACCCCGAATGCCGGTTGCACGCGCGTGGTCGGGTCCATCTCCGGTACGATCGCCATGTACGACATCACCCTTAACTAGCGCTCGACCGCCAGGGTCCCCCAAAACCGATTCAAAGGCGCCGACGAG
>SYKL01000232.1 GCA_005797785.1 Pseudomonadota bacterium
CGATGGCGTCGCCCGCGACAGGGATGCCGGAGACACTCAGGATGCGGCTCTCGGCGAGGCGGGTGGCCGCGGTGGCCCCGCCGCCGAATTCCATGATGCACACGTCGAAGGTACCGCCGCCGAGGTCGAACACGAGAACGCGGGCGTTCTTCCCGACGTTTTGCAGACCATAGGCGAAGGCTGCTGCGGTGGGCTCGTTGATCAGTTTGAGAACCTTCAAACCGGCCGATTCACCCGCTCGAATGGTCGCTCGGCGCTGAGCGTCGTTGAAGTACGCGGGAACGGTGATCACCGCGCCTTCGACCTTCTGTCCGAGGCGTAGCTCCGCATCGTGCTTCAATTTGGCGAGGATAAACCCTGAGAGTTGCTCAGGGTTGTAGGCGCGACCGCGATAGGTGAACGTCCACTTTGGATCGCCCATGTGGCGTTTGACGAATTCCACCACTTGATCGGGGTAGGCCACCGCTGCTTGCCGAGCATATCCGCCGACAATCACGTCGTCGTTCTCGAACAAGATCACGGAGGGCGTGATGCGATCGCCGTCCGCATTAGGTAAAATCTCTGGGACACCCAACCGATTGACGTGTGCCACGGCGGAAAAGGTGGTCCCCAGGTCGATGCCGACCACGGCGCTTGACATACGCGAGTGCCTCCACACGGTTGGGCGGAGTATATCGGAGGGATGACACAACGCTCAAATCCGCAACTGCCTCTGGTGTTGGCTTCGACGAGTTTCTGGCGACGCAAGATGCTCGAAGATGTAGGAATTCCTTTGGAATGCGTCGGATCCGGTGTCGATGAACGATCGTTCATCGAATCCGATCCGGAGCGTCTTGCGGCGGTGTTGGCGCGCGCCAAAGCCGAAGCGGTGGCGCATCGGTTTCCGGGCCGGTGGGTGTTGGGATCAGATCAGGTGGTCACCGATGGCTATGAAGTATGGGGAAAGCCTGAAAATCCCGCCGATCACCTGCGCCGCCTGCAGCAGATGCGTGGAAAGTCGCACGACTTGATCTCGGCGTACTGCTTGGTGTTGCCGGAGGGCCGGGTGATCGAGGGTTCGGATACAACCCGCCTGTGGGTGCGTGGAGACCTGAGCGATCGCGAATTGGACGCTTATGTCGCGACCGAAGAGGGATCGGGATGCGCCGGCGGCTATGCAGTGGAAGGAAAGGGCGCATGGCTGTTTGAACGCATTGACGGGGATTTTTGGACGGTGTTGGGAATGCCGTTGTTGAAGGTGCTGAGCACCCTGCGTGCACACGGCTGGGTTCACGCATGAACGATCTGCGCAACGAATTGCTTGAGTTGGCGGCGGATGTGCGCGCGGTAGCAGAAGCCGCGACGTTTCGCGGCGCGGTGCATGAGTTGGATCCGGTCGCGGTGCCGGTTCCTACGCCCAAAGTGGCGCCGGCGGTTCCCTCCGCCTGGGCGGAAGTGGTACAAGAAGCTCGAAGAGTCGCGACGGGCGCCGACGGGCTGGCGGCGGTTCGCGCCGATCTGGGAGATTGTCAGCGTTGTGGCCTGTGCGAAGGCCGAAAGAACATCGTGTTCGGGGTGGGGACCGCCGAAGCGGATCTGGTGATTGTAGGGGAGGGACCGGGACACGATGAGGACTTGACCGGCGAGCCGTTCGTAGGGGCGGCGGGGCAGATGCTCGATAAAATGCTGGAGAAGGTGCTCGGTTTGCAGCGTTCGCAGGTGTACATCCTGAATGTGGTCAAATGCCGCCCCCCCGGCAACCGAAATCCCACTCCCGACGAGATGGCCGCGTGTATGCCGTTCATGGAGCGTCAGCTGTTGGCCAGTCGGCCGAAACTGGTGTTGGTGCTCGGATCGGTGGCGTTGAAAGCACTGTTGGGAACGACCGCCGGGATCATGAAGTCCCGAGGAATGTGGCACGAATGGTCCGGAATTCCAGTGATGCCGACCTTTCATCCAGCGTATTTGCTTCGGAATCCGGACGACAAGCGGAAGACGATGGACGATCTTCTGCAGTTGCGGGCGCGGTACGATCAGATGGGGGGGCGGCGGTTCGGGTGACGCTGGGGCTCACCTGGGCGTCAGTGCGATCCAAAAATCCGCCGGGTGCAACGACAATCGCAGGTTGACCTTCGGCGGCCCTTTCGGCAGGCGAAATCGAAACGCGCCCGCCAGGCCCGCGATGGCGAGCGGAAGCTCCAACATCGCCAGCTTCAAGCCGAGGCAGGTGTGAGGGCCGAGCAAGAAGGGCATCCAGGTACCCGGCGCGGGCGAGCTCGAAAACCGCTCGGGCGCAAACTTTTCGGGTTCGTGCCAGAGCTGCGGCAGCCGATGGAGCACGTAGGAGCAGACGTCGACGCGGGTGCCGGCCGGCACCTCGAAGCGCCCCAACCGGGTCCGTTTGGCGGCCTGAGCCACATGGAGCGGCACCGGCGGGTACAGGCGCATGGTTTCCTTGCTCCAACGGAGGGTATTCACCAGTCCGTTGACCTCGTCGGGCTGGCTAAGGGTCCGGGAGGCTTCGGCCACGACCGGTTCCGTCTGGTCGTCGTGCAGCGCCAATTGGGCGATCGACCAAGACAGCGCTGTCGCACTGGTCTCGTGGCCTGCGATCAAGAACGAACGGATCTCGTCGATGGCGGTGCTTCGTGGGAATTGCTGCCGTGCTACCGCGCCGCGGAGAGCGCCCAGGAACACTGTGTTTCCGCCCTTTTCATAGATCATCTCGCACACGGCGTCGAGCCACCGGCGGGCCTCCTCCACTTGGCGCTGAGTTCGCAGGCGCACCAACGTCGGCGGAAACAGGTGTTCCAATACCGACTGTGTCGCCAGGGTCGCCAACGCTCGGTGAAGCGGTTGCCCGCCGTAGCGCTGCTCGTCGAGCTCTATCCCAAACAGGAAGCGGCTCAATACCCGAAACATGAAGGACGACAGGTCGCGGTTTGGCTTGAACGCCTCCCGTCGAGGCGACCAGTCGTGGATCAAGCGCGCGACCTCTTCTTGGATGATCGGAAGGGCTGGTGCGAGCCCTTTTCCTCGAAAGGCATCTGCGAACAGCGTTCGCCGATCCACCCAGGGCTTTCCTTCCAACCGCAACAACCCTTTGCCAAACAGCGCTTCGGTAGGCCCCACATTGCGAACGAACGCCCCGCCCTGCACCACCTGAAGCGCTGAACTCGGCTCCGCGACGACCAAGTGCGGCGTCGGGCCCGCCCAGATCACATAGTCCTTTCCGTCCTGCTCGATCGCCCATTTTCGGTAGGATTCCAGCATCCCATCGCGCAAGATCGGGCGCAGGTGTCCTAAATCTCGGACGTGAGGGCGCGGCCCGCTCGAACCCACTCGCGGTCGGGGAGGTGGCCAAAACGTTCGTTTGGGAGGAAAAGGGACGCCTTCGGCGTCGGCGCGCAGGTACATTGGACCCAGATAACTGCTGTAGGACCTCGAAGCGTCATCTGCGCTCTCTGTACTGGTTTTTGCTAGGCTTTAATGCAGAATATCGACGTTTCGAGGAGTCTGGGGTGCTTCGAAATTCGCCCGGAAGATGGCTTCCCCCGACATTCCCGCCGGAAATACCCATTTGCGAATCTTGTCCGCCACACATTCCGCGGTCTTCTGCTGCTTTGGCGCATGCTTTCGAACGATGGTGCCGTTGATCTTGCCGTCGTCCAACGCCACTGCGATCTTCACCTCGCCGGGAACCCCGGACTCAGGCCCGCAAACACCGAGCTGGGCCTGATGGAGCTTGGCCACTTTGGCCATCGCGTCGACGCCCGAGTCCGAAAACTCCACTTCCAAATTGACGTTCCATGGGGTGGCGTTGGAGGTGACTTGGGCAGGGCCGGTGTCCTGCTTGGGCTCGTCCGCTGTGGATGCAGCGGCGGGCGCCGTTTCCTGCGACTTGCCTCCGGCGCAAGCCAGGAGTAAAACCACACTACCGCCGATGAGTGTCGTCGAAAAACGCCGCCGCATCTGTCCCCCCGGCCACTGTACCACATCCGGTGACGGGCAGCCTCGTGGGCTTCCTCAGGGGGTGGGATCAAACCAGAACGGGAGCTGATCCCCAGAAAGATCGAGGTGCGCTCGGCCGTCGCGAACCGCAACCTTTCCTTCGGAGGCCCACCGCATCACCTGCGGGTACAGGCGGTGCTCCATGCGAAGAATTCGCTTTTGGAGGGAAGATTCATCATCCGTTGGGAGAACTGGAACGGCGCCCTGCGCGATCAGCGGACCGGTATCCATGCCGCCGTCGACGAAATGGACGCTTGCCCCCGTGATTCGGACGCCTGCGCTGAACGCCTGAGCTTGGGCGTGCAACCCCGGAAACGCCGGAAGCAAGGAAGGATGGATGTTCAGAATCCGGTTTGGGAACGCTTCCAACAGGGTGCCGGTGATGATCCGCATAAACCCCGCCAATGCCACCCACTCGACCCCGGCATTGGTCAACAGCTTTACTAATTCGGCGTCGTAGAGTTCTCGAGAAGTGAACCCTTTGTTGGGCAGGACACAGGTGGGAATCCCCGCATTTGCTGCGCGCTGCAGGCCGAAGGCATCCGCCCGATTGGAGATCACCAACGCGATCTCAGCCGGGAAACCAGGCTCTTGGGTGGCATCGATCAACGCTTGCAGGTTGGTGCCAGATCCGCTGATCAGCACTCCCCATTTCATCGGAGGAACACCTGTTGTTCGGGATCTGCGATCACGGTCCCCACCACGCTGCCGCCGTACTCCTTGGCGCAGGCGTCGGCTTGATCCTTAGGAACGACCAGGACCATTCCTAGACCCGAGTTGAACGTGCGCAACATTTCCGCCTCTTCGAGGTTTCCGACCCGCTGCAGCAATTGGAACAGGGGAGGGATGTTCCAACTTCCTCGCCACATTTCGGCGCCCATACCTTCGGGGAGCGCGCGGGGGACATTTCCGGGGATGCCACCGCCGGTGATGTGGGCCGCGGATTTCAACCCGTATTTTTGCCGGATCGCCAGCACGTCCTTGACATAGATTCGGGTGGGCTCCATCAGCGCATCGCCAAGCGGGCGTCCGAGTTCGCCAGGATCGCGGCCGAGATCGAAGTCCCCATTGTCCACCAACAGGCGACGGACCAACGAATAGCCGTTGCTGTGCACGCCGGAGGAGGGGAGTCCAACCAATGCGTCGCCGAGCGTAACCTGGCTTCCGTCGAGAACTTCCGTGCGCTCCACTGCGCCGACGGCAAATCCGGCGAGATCGTAGTGCCCGGGCGCGTCCATCCCCGGCAGTTCAGC
>SYKL01000233.1 GCA_005797785.1 Pseudomonadota bacterium
GATCGGCTTTGAAGGCTCTACCAACGGCGTTTTACAAGCTGCAGACGGCGTCCGATTCGTCTCCACTGCCGATGGCGAAGTGATCCTCCCTGGGATCACCGGAGATGGAGCAGGAATGCTGGAGGTGACTGGATTCAAGCCAGTGCCCGTCCAGTGGCAGTTCCGCGAATCCGAAGCGTTCGGTCATTGCCTCAAACCCATCGAACTGGAGAGCGTCACCCGAGTCATCGGCACCGTCACCGGGCCGGGGGTCGAGGACGGATTGGTGGACGTCAGCATCTGCGGCATTCTGATGGATGTCGAAACGGACGGCACTTTCGGCACCGTGGTCGAACCCGGATCGTGTCGAATCCAAGCCTCCCGACAAGATGGCGCGTTGTTTGCCCCGTCCAAGGCGATCCACGTCAATGTGCCCGAGGGCGAAACGGTTGAGGTCGAATTGGCCGTTCCGGACGCCATTCGCGGCGGAATCGGCGCCCGGGTGGAAGCCAGCGAGGACGGCATTCGAATCGTGGACGTCATTCCCGACGGCGCTGCGGCCGATCGCGGTCTTCAAGCCGGAGATATCGTGACCGAGGTCGACGGCGAACTCACTGCGGACATGGAGCTGCAGGACTTTATCGACTGGGTGGGTGGGGCGTCAGGCACGAGCGTGTCGGTCACCTTTCTCCGCAATGGAAGGACGCAGACCGTCGAGTTGAAACGGCGGCCGGTGAATTAAAGCTGGGCCCGTCTTCGAAACCGAAACCTCATCCTTTTACGCAAAAAAGCGCCACGATCGCCTGCGCGATCAGGGGCTGCCGTCGGAAACGCCTCACACGCAAAACACGCGCTCAGGCCTGAGGTACGATTCGAGTCAACGGAGCCCCGTCAGGCCCAACCGGCAAACTGCGAGGACAACTCTGGACCTCCTCAACCTTGAGCAAGGAATTCTGGACCTTTCGTCGGGGCTTTTGCGGCGAGTCGACGAAACGGAGGTCGTGTTGCGGCCCAAAGAGCTCGCCCTTCTACGGTATCTGGTCCGTCGGGCGCCAGAACGTTGCTCCAAATCGGAGCTTCTAGAGCACGTCTGGGGATATCACGCCTTAACGGCGAGCCGCACGGTGGACACCACAATGTCCCGATTGCGCCGTATGGTGGAGCGGAATCCGTCCCAACCTTCACACTTGATGAGCGATCGCGCCTCAGGCTACTGGTTCGAAGCTTCGCCTCGTCTGCAGCTCAGGGAATCGCCGCATCCGATCCTCCCCGGCGTGCCCCCGCGGGAGGTGGTCGGTCTCCTCCATACGCTTTGCATGTTTGAAGGTCCGGTGGCGTTTTCCGAGCTCGAATGCTTTCTTCCAGGTTTTCACGGCTTGACCCTCCGCGAAGCGGCACCCTACATCGATTCCACGATGGACGCCCGGGGCCGCCCGGCATTCCGCTTGGTCCCCGGACTCGGCGAAAAGCTGCGCGTCGCGCTCCCCTACCACGAACGCCGCGAATTCTTCGATCGCCACGCCCACGTTGTGCTTGCCAGGTATCCCACCGCCGAAAACACGCGGCTGGAGCTCGAAATCGCCTACGCCGAACTTTCCGCGGTCGCCTCCCGCCAATGGGAACGCCAACCCAAACTCGCGGGCCGCGCGTTGGAGAGCCTGGAACTCGCCTGGGGAGTCGGATTTCGGTGTCAGGTAGACCTGATCACCCAAGTCATACCTCATATCGAAGCCGTAATGGCTTCCACCCTGCTCCGGATTCGCGCGCTGGAACACAGCCGACGCGGTTCGCTCGCGCTTGGACGGGCCGATGCAAACGCCGCACGCACCTTTGCCGAGGCTGCCGGCGACACCGACGCCGAGGTGCTCGCCACCGTCGCGCTGGCCATCATGGACTTTAACGACTCGGGAATTCGCCGTTCTCTCGAGGCTCTGGAGCAACAACGCGGCCGCGGCAGCGCGGAGGCTCAGGCCGTCGTCTTGCGATGGCTGGGCGGAATTTACATCCACCAAAATGACTTTCTCCAGGCCGAACGCGATTTACGCGACGCGATTCGACTCGGTGACGAGGACACCCGACACTGGGCACATTACAGCCTCTCACAGTTAGCCTGGAAAAAGGGCGATCTTTCCGCGGCCCAAGTCGCAATGACTCAGGTTTTCGGGAACGCCGCCATGGAGAGTCGGCCATTGTTGGAGTTCCGAGCACTCCACCAACTCGCACGGTGCCAATTGGCACAAAACGCTCTCCCTGCGACCGAACGAACCATCCAGCGAATGCGTGCACTTCCACTCGCAACACGCTCAGTCCATGCCGCATTGGTGGGCCTGAACCTAACCTATCTGAACTTTCAACGAGAGGATTTCGGCGCCGCGATCGCCTCGTTGAACGAAATCGAAGGCGGCATTCAGCCATCGAAGCAGCCTGAGGTCGCCTTCCTCCGCGGTTGGTTGCATTGGTTAAACCTAGACGATGAATCAGCGGCGCGTTGCTTCCAGGAAGGAGCATCGCCCGCTGTGAGTTTCATCTGCGAGGCCTCCCTCGCCTTTATTACAGGTCAAGCCCTCCCGAATGCTGAGACCTCGCGCGATGCGCAAGAAGCCGACTTTCACTCCGCCCTCCAGGCCGCACGCGATGGGCGGTCCCTGGCCCCGACGATGCCGCTGGGGCGGGTGTTCGCAGTGGCGCTGTCGCGGCGGCTTACCGCCAAAGCGTGAGAAAGTCGCCGTAGTTCCCCACACACTCCATCTCATCGGCGTGTACCGTACATTCGTACGATGAATCGAGAAGATCGGGACACCCCATCGTTTCCACATCCATCGTGAGGGCGTAGCCTGCCACCTCATCGCCGGCGACGCTTCCCGCGAACGGGCATTCGATGTCCGCGTCAAAATGGGTATCTACGCCGGAAAAGCTGGTTTCGGACATCGTGAGAACGATTTCCCGCGAGGCGGTCTGAGTGGACCAGACCACGACTTGTGGATCCCCGCCGGACGGTTGGCAGGACTGTGCAACAAGAGGAGAAAGCGCCGCTGCAAAAACTAAGACTTTCATAAATCACCCTCGATAGAACGTCCGTAGTGGACACGAGCGTCTTACCCGAGGTCGGCCGGCGACCCAAGTTACACACGGCAACACCGGACCTGCTGGGCTGCCCCCCCGTAAAGCAGTTGACGATTCGGACGCCGGACGGCGACAGTGGACCGCGACCAATGCATCGTTCCGCGCTCAGGTTACAGCACCTTCGGAGATCCGGATGTCCAATCCCAATCCGACCGTCGACCGCGGGTTGTCCGAAGCGAATGAAGCCCTTCGGAAGGGCGACACCGCCAGCGCCTTGCTCATCTTACAGGCGACGGCACTCCATTTTCCGAAGGATACCCGGCTTCATAAGGCGTTGGTCGATCTGTTGCGCGCGACCGGCCGGCCGCTCGATGCGCTGAAAGTCGGCGTCAGTTGGTACAAAGCGCATCCGGACAGCGATGTTTGCTTGGACACCTTGGCGGGGGTCGCCGAGGAGCTTGGGCGCACCACGGAAGCCAACAAATGGCGTGCCCAAGCCGTGGAATTGCGGCGCCAGCGGGACGAAGGGGCGTTCGACGATCCGGCGCCTCCGCGAGCACCCGCGGCGGCACCGGTGGACCGCGATCCTTCGGGCGGACTGCCTTCGGCGTTGGATGCCTTTCCGAATGCTCCGGTTCGCCCTGCGGTTCCCAAGCGTCCGGCGCAGCAGCGTACCCAGCCCGAGCAGCGCGCCCCGCAGCGGCCGAGGGTCACCCCGCCTCCCGAGGAGCCTCCGCAACGGGCCGCTCCGCCTCCGAAAAGTGCGCCTCCGGAGACCGCTTACGCCGACGAGGAGCCCGAACCGGAACCCTACCGGCCTCCACCGGAAGATCCTCCGTTTTCATCGTTCGATCGGTACACGGCGGCAACGGGGATCACTTCTCCTGCTTCTTCCTCTCTTTTCCCTTCCAGCCCGCGAACGACCACCGAATCGATGGTGGCCACCGTGGTCGCCCATTGCGCGAGCAATGCCGATTTGGAGCGCTTGGTCTCCTTCGCCGAGACCTTCGCTCGAACCTGGAAGAGTCCGGAGTTTCGTTTGGCACTGGTGTTGGCGGAGCCGCGGGAAGCACTGTACGTCGATCGGTTGCGGGCGCGGTTGGCGCCGTTGATCACCGGCATGTCACCTCGGGTTTCGATCGCCTTGGCCTAGCAGGTTGCTGCAAAACTCGCCCGGGGCTGTGGAGAGCGGTCCGCTACTGCGCGACGTACGGCTCGGTCGGCCTGCGTCAGCGTACGCTCAGTACGCTTTTCCTCGGTCTTGGTCGCCGAACGTCGGTCGCTATGCGGCCTGCACTCCTCGCCGACGGGCGACCGGCGTCGTCGCGGCGAGCCGCGCCTCCGTTCGGCCTGTTTTGCAGCAACCTGCTAGAACGAGCCGTTGGTAAACCGGTTGACCATCTGAGCGTTAGTCCGGCAGAACCTCAAATTCATCGCCGACTCGAATGACCCCTGACTCGCAGATTTTGGCTGTCAAACCTCCGCGATCGAGCATCGCGTCTTTTCCGCCCGCGCCCAAAGCCACATCCATCTTGTCGCAGGGATCGCATTCCATCGTGCCCTCGCAGATCACCGTCCCTACGCGAAAGCGGCGTCCGATCAACGGCATGAGCTCCACGCCCGAAACCACAATGTTCCGGCGCAATCGCGAGGGATCGACTGGGCCTTCACCCAATGCAGCGCCAATTTCGACGAGATGATCCTGCCGAATGAAGGTGAGCTGCCGTTTTCGGCCGACGCGCCCTTCCATTCCGCGATCGCCCTCAATTCCACGCTCCGCCACCGCTTGAACGCTTTGCAAAGGGATCATCGGCTGGTTGCTGGCCGGACGAACCCCGATCCATTCCACCCGACCCATGCTTCCCCCATGACAACCGGTTTTCACCGTGTCACATGGAATTCATGTGGTGGCTAGCCCTTCTCGGATGCACAGACAACGCCGCTCAAGAAGCCGAAGAGCTTCTTGAAGCGACCCAACCCGTGATCACGGATTTGGATTGCCAGGTCTGCGACGGAGAATGCACCGAGCAACTTCTGGAATACTCCGATCGTCATCACACCGCCGAGCCGATCGACTACGCCGTAACCCCGCCAGCGGGGGGCCCCCACAACTACTGTTGGGGAGAATGGGGTGCCCATACGACGCCTTTGCCCGATGACAATTGGGTGCACAACCTCGAACACGGCGGGATCGTGTACCTGTATTCCTGCCCGGACGGATGCGGGGAGGAGCAAGCCGCGCTCAGTGCCCTAACCGGGCTTGGAAAGGTGATTGTCACCGAGTATCCCGAGCTACCCACCCGGTTTGCGGCGATCTCCTGGGGGCATCGGTTGATGGTGGACTGCTTCGATGAGGAAGCATTCACTGCTTTCTATGAAGATCATGTGGACCAAGGACCCGAAACCACCATGGCCGCCCCCCCCTCCAGCTGCAACTGAATCGACGAGAAGGAACGGCGCAGTTACACGGACCGCGTTTCCGCCTTGGAGCGCCGATGTCCACGCCCTACGATCGTCCCGGCACCTACAACCCCGGTACCGGCGAGCCACTTCCGCCGGTAGCCCCGTCGGAACCCTCCGAAATTTCGGCAGCGATCGGTCAAGCGCGCGCTGCACAGCCGGCTTGGGCTGCCCGACCCGCGGGCGATCGCTACGATCTGTGCCGGAAATTGGCCCGTCGGATCATGGAAAATCGGAAACAGGTCTGCGAAATCATGGCCGCCGAGACCGGACGCACCGCCACCGAAGCGTTCATGTCGGAGGTCGTGTACCTGATGACGGCGGTAGATAGTGCGGTTCGGGCCTGCGAGGCCGCCACGGCCACTGTACCGGTCCCGCTCTCCTTCATCGAATACCCGGGGAAAAAAGCCTGCGTTGAAGCGGTTCCTCGCGGGGTGGTGGGCATCATCGCGCCCTGGAACTACCCTCTTTCCAACTTCTACAAACCACTGTTTCCAGCACTTTTGTCAGGAAACACGGTGGTGCTCAAGCCGTCGGAATTCACGCCGCGAACGGGCCAGTGGCTGTACGAGCAGTGTGTTGCGGTATTCCCGACGAATGTGGTCAAGATCATCCAGGGTGCGGGCGACGTCGGCCAGAAGCTAATTCAGGGCGTCGATGCGATTGTGTTCACGGGTTCAGTACCCACAGGCCGAAAAGTAGCCCTCCAGGCTGCGGAACGGCTGATTCCTAGCTCAGTCGAGCTGGGTGGAAAAGATGCGGCGATCGTCCTCGCCGATTGCGATCTGACCCGAACGGTGGCCGGCGTCGGCTACTGGGGATTCCACAATGCGGGCCAGAATTGTGCGGGGATCGAGCGGGTCTATGTCGAAGCCCCGATTGCCGATGCCTTTGTCGCGCAACTGGGCAAGTTGGCCGCCGCCTTGCGGGTGCCCGAGGATCTCGGACCACTCCAAAATCCCCGCCAGTTGCAGATTGTGGAAGAACACGTCGCCGACGCCCTCGCCAAAGGGGCGCGACTGGTCGCGGGCGGCAAGCCGACGGGTCAGGGGCTCGGCTATGCGGCTACGGTCCTCGACCAATGCACGGCCGAGATGCGGATCATGCGCGAGGAGACCTTCGGGCCAGTTCTCGCGGTTCAGCGCGTGCCCGACGCAGAACAGGCGTTGGCACTAGCAAACGACTGCGCTTACGGACTCGGCGGATCGGTATGGACGAAAAATACCGCGCGCGGCGAACAATTGGTCCGCCGGATGGAGGTTGGCGTCGCGATGGTGAACAACCACGCCGTGAGCGGCACTCTCCCCGAATCCGCCTGGACCGGGATGAAGGACACCGGCACTGGGATCGCTCAAAGCCAGTTTGCGTATGCCACTTTCGTTCGCCGGAGAACGGTGCTGGTCGACACGAACAAAGATCCAGACGCGTGGTGGTTCCCGGCGAACGCCGATTTGGCTGCCTTTGCCGAGGCCGCCGCCCAAAAGAGCCTAGGTTCTTTCATTGTTCTCCCGAAATTGGTCGGGTTGATCAGCAAAAGGGTGAAGGCGATCAAAGCGTTGGCGACGCAGAAATAGACAAGCGGTTGACTACCGCGTCAGGCGGACGGAGGGCGCGAAGCGGCTCCTCGCGCAGCGAGAGCCGAGGCGGAACGCCGAGCCCAAAGGAGGCCGGCCCCAGAGGGGAGACGCCCAGAAAGTAAAGAGGTTGACGTTCCAAAAGAAGAAGCCGCCCCGAGAGGCGGCTTTTCTATGTGGAGGCCACGGGATCATGGCTTCCGGGCTGCGCTTTTCAGTTGGTGATGAGCACGTACTGGTTATACACCGCGCCGCGGTTCTGCACTTCCACGCGGAAAGTACCGGTCCAACGAGGCGTCCAGCTGACGTAGGCGGTATCGGTGCTGCCGGCATCGCTGGCGACGAGGTTGTTGAATTCGTCGTAAACCCACAGGTCGAGGTCGGTGTCGCCATCGCCGGAAACGGCGATTTCAGCGGACTCTCCACCGCGGAACTCCACATTGTACTGGTCGGTGGAGCCTGCGCTGACCTGGGTGACCTGGTACTTCGGACCGCCGGAAGCGCCCCGCGCTCCGGTAACGCCGGCTTTGACCAGCGCATCCACGTATTTGGACAGGGCTTTGTCGCCCTTCTTGGCGGCTGCCGCTTGGGCTTCCTTGAGCAGCGCGGTCGGATCGAGAACAGGAGCAGGAGACTCCTCCTTTTTCACCGAGGTGGAGATCACCGCGTCGGTGCGGGTGGTCTTCACCGAAGCGGCCGCCGCTTCGGTCGGAATGCCGGAAAGAATCTGCGAAGCGGCGATCAGCGCCTCTGGGCTCTTGTGATCGCGGCCCCAAGCGGCCAACGCCGTGGCGAGACCGACGTCTTCCACCTGGCTGTCCTTGGCTTCGGTACCCGCTTTTGCGGAGTGATTTGGCGCGCTGCCAGCGGCAGGGGCGTCTCCGGCGACGGCCAAAACAGGAAGGGCGGTCAGTGCTGAAAGAGCGATCAGGCGTGCGAATTTCATGGCGTATCCTCCAAGTTGAGTTGTCTACCGCAGGGCGCGAGTTGCGTCAAACCCTGAAGCCATTGAAACCCATTTGGATGGATCGCACCCTTTCGTCAGCCTTGCACTCCCGCGCGTTGCAACTCAGACCCGAGCCTGCCCAACCACATCAGCCCGACCATGCGAAAATCGCCGCGCAGCGACCACAGCGGATGTTTGAAGGTTGCCGGCCGATTGTGCTCTACCAGGAAATGCCCCACCCAAGCCGGACCGTAGCCCAACACCGGCAAGAGGGCGAACAGCAGCCATTGTTGGGTGAAGACCGCCGTAAACGCCGTCAGAACCACCGAGCTTGTACCCACAAAGTGAAGGCGGCGGTTGAGGACATTGCTGTGTTCCTTCAGGTAGAACGGCCAAAACTCCTCAAATGACTTGAAGTCGCCCATTCTTCCTCCTGATACGAATAACGCTCTTCAAACCAAGGATCAGCGCGCTTGTGATACCCATTGCGCTCCCAGAAGCCGCGGCGGTCGCCGATCATGAACTCCACTCCGGAACACCATTTTGCCGATTTCCAAGCGTACAAATGGTGGCAGACGTACCGCATCGGCCCGCCGTGTTCGGGCGTCAGTGGCGAACCGTCATGGTGGGTCGCGAATAGGTTTTCCTGACGTTTGAAGTCATCGAAGGGAAGGTTGGTGTCGTATCCCAAGGCGTCGAAGGAATGAAGCATCACATGAGTGACCCGAGGATCGACGCGTACCAAGCCAAGAATCGTGTCCACGCCAACCCCCTGCCAGCGGTTGTCGTACC
>SYKL01000234.1 GCA_005797785.1 Pseudomonadota bacterium
CCCCCGGATCGCAGCGCTGACAACGAGCAGCACCGAGATCTGCAACGTGCTGATCACGATCGGACGAGGGTCGTTCGAGGGTTCAACACCGGATCAGTTTGGCCGCCCCCGACAGGATCAGTTGAGGCGCCCCTTGACACCCAAGTACACAAACGCCCCGCCCTCGTAGGTCTGGCCATTGGTGTGGTGCCAAGCGCCCACCGCGACCTCATCGTAGCCGTCGTTGTTCACGTCGCCGACGCCGGACACCTCGCAGCCAAAGTAGGCACCGGCCTGGTTGGTTTCGGAAGTCCAAACAGCGGTGTTGGCAAGGCCGAGAGAAGATCCCAAATAGACAAACGCGCGCCCCTCGTCGGCCTGCCCGTTGTCGTAGGTGCTTGCTCCGACAATGACGTCGTCGTAACCGTCGTTGTTAACGTCCCCCGCGGCGGAAACGGATGAACCATAGAAGGAGGTGCTCTGATCTCCCTCGCCACGCCACGCGTACGAGGTGCCCAGACCGGTGGCCGACCCGTGAAAGACGTACGCGAGCCCCTCGTAAGAAAGGTTGTTTTCATCGTGAGGTGCGCCGATGATCACATCATCGTAGCCATCGTTGTTCACGTCCCCGGCCGTGCCCACCGACCATCCGAAAAAACAGTCATTATAGCTTGGTTCTTTCATCCAATCCGCGGTGGTCGACGGCCCGTTGGCGCCCCCATAATAGGCCCACACGCGTCCCTCATCTGTACTCCCACCGTCGTCGTACCCATAGGCACCCACGATGATGTCGGCATAGCCATCGTTGTTGACGTCGCCCGCACTCGCGAGCGAATACCCGTAGTAAGCGGTGCCGCCGTTCGACTCCACCGTCCAAATCTGCGTCAACCAAGGATCAACCGTCACTTGGCCCTGGGCCAATGCATCGTCCACCACCAACCGAAGGCCGGCGTCCGTCTCCTCCATCCAGGCCGGCAACGTCTGGCCGGTTTCATCCCACGCCAGCAGATCTCGGTAGTGGATCACCTCTCCGGAATCGAGCGTGAGCAATGCTTCATCGGGCGAAATGACCTGAGACTGTGCACCCGAGACCGCCAATTCGAACACCAGCGGGCCGTCGCCTTCCGGGAAGGCATCCACCGTAAATCCTTGTTCGATGCCGGCGGGATCATTCTCCCACCATTCCGTGAGGCCCTCGTGGGCGTATTCAACCCCCCGAATGCACTCACCCATCGCATCCACAGCGCCGCTCCGAACACACAAACCTTCCTGCGGTTCGACCGCCGTCACGTCTCGAAGCGCGCCTTCGCGACCCCATGCGCTCAACTGGAGCTCAACGCGTTGCGCCTTCCCTTGCGGCGCCAACACCAGGCCTTCCGAGTCCAACCAAGCGGTATAATCCTGCTGCGGATTATTCAGTCGGAAAGCAGCTCCTTCGGCATAAGGCCGATACTCTCCGGCGGAAATGCGCTGCTGAACGACCTGGCTCCAACCGACCTCTGACATCTCCGCTAGTCGGGTAGCGGGCTGTTCGAACGCCTCACTCTCGAACGTCGAGGCATCCACCGCTGCCGGCGTCGTGACCGAGGGATCGACACCACAGCTCGCAAGCGCCAAGACGACCGGAAAACGACCCAAATGTACCCGCATGAACAAGCCCCCGTTCGAGCATCATCGCCGAAGAAGCACGCCTAGGTCAATGACCCCGTCTGACGTCGCCCAGGCATTCCGTGGTACGTTGGTGTCCAAGCGGGGAAACGCATGCGTCGAATAGCGTTTGGTTGGCTTCTGTGCGGGTGCACCACCGGTGATTCTTCTCCGGCGGATACCGACTCCCCGCCGACCGACACCGCCGATTCGAGCGACTCCACTGTCGACACGGACATGGAAACGGACTCGACCGACACCGACGCCTACACCGACACCGGCATCCCCTTTGAGCCGAAGCAATGGGTGATCGGGCTCGCCGAGCCACTGCAAGGGGCCCCTCTCCCGTTCGCCGTCGACGTGCTCAGCGCCAGCCCTGCGCCCATCGCTCTGCCGGTGTTGCCACCTGAGACGGCCGTGACGCTTCAAGTCGCCGCCCACCCGACCCTGCCTGTTCACTACCAATTGCTTCAAGTCTGGGTCCAAGGCGGATTCACCGTTCGTATCGATCGGGTCGATAATGCAACCGGAGACCGCACCACCGTGGAGGAGAACTGCTGGATGGACGGGGTTGGAACGAACCTCGCGATGGATACTGCCGGGGAATTCCTCTTTTTCCATCCGCCAGGGGAGGGGGCACTCGCCGCCATTCCGCTTGACGACGAGGGCTACCCGTCCGGCGCCGGTGCGAGCGTTCCGGGCGTTTTCGAGGCGAACCTGGACGACGCCTTCCTGGGGTATACCGCATTGGTCGAACCCACTTTCGATGCCGCCCCGACAGGATATTTCACCTCAGTCGTCGGCTACGATGGGGAGTCCACTGGACTCGGCCGCGAAGGCGCCCGCTGCCGGTTCTCGGTCTCCGGTCAGGACATCCCCGACCTCTACTGCAGCAGCGTGGTCGACGAGGAGGCCGTGATCGGAAAACTCAGTTTTAGTGGCTATACAAGTACATTTCTTTCCGTGACAGACCTTCCAGAAGCCATCGCACCCGAGGGGTACACCCCAAGCGGCCTTAGTTCGCCCCTCTATTTTTCAAACGTCGGGACCCTGCTCAACGTCGGCCTCCGCTTTGAGGACTCGGAAGAAGCCGTCTGCCAACTCCCGGGAATGATCGACGACATCGGAGATTGGCACGATCTAAGCGCGGGGGTGGGAGCTCTCTTTGGCGACGTGCCCAGCGATTCTCCATGCACCGCATACCCGCTCAAAAGGGTGCATTGGAGCCGCGGTAGCTTCGACATGGGGTTGTCAGACTAATAGTAAAATAATTTACTATTTGATCATCGCGCCATACCGCTGGCCCGAAGATACTGCATCGGTCTACCCCTTCGGTGGGAGTTTCCGATGCGATTCACCGCCCTCAGTTTGTTGCTCTGCACGGCTTGTCCGCCCCAACCCACCGTTTCTCCGCCGGACACCAGCACCGAGGATTCCGAAAACCTCCCCGTGGATGTGGACGCAGATGGCTATGCCGTTCCATCGGACTGCGATGATGCGGACGCATCGGTTCATCCCGATGCCCCTGAAGTTTGCGACGGCATCGACCAGGACTGCAACGACCTCATCGACGACGGGATTCTGACCGACGGGGAAGGTTGCCAAGATCCGGGACCTCCCGAAACATCCGACATGGCTCAGTTCGTGCATGTGGTGGCCCGTACCGACGACGGACTGTTCTCGGGGACGGGGGATGGGATACAGCTCTGCGTGAGCGAAGGGAGATGCTTTCCTTTGACCCTCGCCGACTGGACGGAACTGGAGTCCGGTGCGGTGGACGTGTTTCCGTTTGAAGGCGCCGATTTACCGCGTTCCGAGGTAACTTCCCTCCGCATTCAGACCGAAAACGGCGTCGACGAATGGAAACCTGAGTGTCTGGAAGTGCTTCTGGACGGACAAGCAGCCTACTGCCGCGCCGGGCTCGACATCGGCATTGGAAACGGCAATGACCAAACCCTGTCGTGGGAAGATGAGCTCACCGTCGAATGTGAAACCTGCTTTGATGCGACGCTCACCAACGGGCCGGTGATCGGCGCCGCCAGCGCCACCTCAGCACAAGTCTGGCTGCGCACCTCGGCGACGCAACGCACGCAGCTGTATGTGGCAACGGAAGAAGCTTCACTCACAACTGCCGCGCCGATCGCCACGCGATACCCCCTCGCGGAAAATGACTTCACGACCCTTCTACCCGTGCAAGGTCTGGTACCCCAAACCACCTACCACTACGCGATCGAGATCGACGGCGAGCGCTTTGGCCCCTGGACGTTCACCACGGCGACCGATGAGCCCGACATTGTGCGGATGGCGGTGGGCTCCTGCACCAAGGACCTCGATCAACCGATTTGGTCCGCAATTTCTCAGTACGATCCCGGCGTATTTTTGTTCATCGGCGACATGCACTACGGGAACACGGACGATCTGCCGAGCTACCGATCCGCTTGGAGGCAGATGCAAGCGCTCCCCGAGCGGATCGACTTCATGGCGGAGCACTCCACGCTGTTCATTTGGGACGATCACGATTTCACTGAAAACAACGGTGAAGGAACCGACGGCGATCGCGACGCAGTCCTACGCGGGTTCCATGAGTACACGGCAAACCCCACTTATGGTGAAGAGGACAACGCCGGGGTGTACTTCCAACACCGTTGGGGCGATGTGGAATTGTTCATGCTCGACGTACGCTATTGGCGCGGGGTGGACGGCTCGATTCTCGGCGCGGCCCAGGAACAATGGCTTTTGGACGCACTCGAAGCGTCGGACGCCACCTTCAAAGTGATCGCCTCCGGCACTCAGTTTTCCGCCGCCAATGTCCTCGGTGACACTTGGACGGACTATGGGGACTCCCGTGAGCGGCTGTTTCAAGGGCTCATCGACCGGAACGTGGAGGGGGTGGTTTTGCTGTCGGGCGACATCCACCGATCGGAGTTTCGGTTGATCGAAACCGAAGGGTACGACCTTCCTGAACTCACATCCTCGTCGCTGGCGTATCCAATCACGACGCCGTGCCTCCTGGGCATAGGAGACGAACAGAAGGAATGTTATGAGGGCGGGCATTCCTTTGTCGGATTGGAGTTTGATACAACCCTGGTTGATCCGACGCTCACGGCAACGATCATCGATGAGGACGGGGATGAGGTGGCGAGTTGGGAGATCCACAGAGCTGAACTGGAATTCGCCACGAACTGACATGTGACCGCCCCCTGGACCGCCCGCGCTCCGCGGACGCAGACCAGGCTAAGGGTCATTGGGCGACGCGGAAGCCACCGGATCCGATGCGTGGGCTTGGGCCCACTCCAACATGCCGGAACGCATCTCGCTCGCAATGTCCACCCGATACGAAGGCGTCCCGCTTTGGAATTCGGCGGCGTCTCCCGGAAGCGCCATCAGGCTCGAGTCCTGCGTCTGGCCTTCAAAGCTATCGGCCAGCGCAATCAGCGCAGCGTGATATTCCAATGCCGAACTCGGTGACAACGGCGTACCGAGATACGATTCGATCGACTGCACCAACCGCGCGAGCTCTAGAACCTCCTGCGCCGCCGGGCTCAGATCGTCCCGCTTCGCAAGGCTGGCCTCCAGACCCTCTTGTGTGGCGGCCACCAGCGTACCGCTATGACAGGCATCGACCACAATCTCCAAATAGTACCCACCAGCGACCGCACCGGCGCCAAGGGCTGCGACTGCCGAGTAGGGTACGACATCGGTGATGTGACCGGTTGCGTCCTCTTCGGCGTCCACCCCCACCAGACCCTCCTCGATCCCATGCCCGGCGAAATACAAGACTCCCTGAAAGCCAGGTTTCATCTGACCCACGACCGCTGAAAATGCAGACATGATCCCGGCCGAGTTTTGATCGTAATGGATCTGCCCTTCCGATCCGCGCTGGTTCATTTCCGACAGCGCCATGGCCGATGCGTCCGAACCCGCGCCGTTCAGGGTTTGGCCATTTTTGTAGGCATCATTTCCGACAAAAGCTCCTATCCGCCGCCCCTGCGCTGGCGCGGAGCACTGGCCCGCCGCCACGCTGGTCGCCTGTTGTTGTGTCGCGGGGTCGGTATAGCTCGAGGCACTGCCCGGGTCAGCGATGTACGCGGCTGTATAACCTCCATCATTCGCAAGATATGCGGCACCGGTGGAAGCCTGTACGTTGACGCAACCGGGGCCGATCAACGAAGGCAATTCGTCGACGCCGCCGGTCGCTGCAAGTTCGGCCATCGCCGACGAATTGTCAGTGGCGGACGCCGGTTGAGCAGGCGATTGGACATGTCGCGTGTTCCGAAAGACTGTTGTTTTCGGTACGACTGGGCCGCCATTCCTCACCTCGTTAGGGGCCGCCGCCCACCGTAGCATACCACGAAAGGGTGCAGCGACACCGGACGGGGCGCACGCCACATTTGTGTTCTGGAATTGACCAAGCCGAAAGCTTATACCACGTTGGCGCCTCCCTTGACGCAGACGAAGCAGGGGCGGTATTAGGAGGATCACACCCGATGTCGCTCCATAATACCACCAACCGGAAACACCCATGTTGACGCAGCTTGAGGCCCACTTTGGTGGGACGCTCGTATGGAAACAGGAACGAAGCGGACTCACGGTCGCCCAATTCACCGGGATCAACGGCCGCCTCGAGCCCGAAAGCGTTGTGTTCGCCACCGCCGGAATGTCCAACCGCCGGATGCCGGGGGCGCCGGCGGGATCCGCAGCTCGTATCGAACTGATGATCGCCCTTCCTGGCGGTTGGCAGAAGATCTTTGAGGTGGCCGATCCCAGTGAACTCTTCGCCGTGGACACCCTCAAAGTGTGCGCTAACTACCCTTTTCAGTACAACACTTGGCTCGGAGGTGGGCACACGTTGCCCGCGGGTCGGCCGCTGTGCAAGCAGACCGCCATGGCGGGGTGGGTGTTCACCAACGACCTACTGTTCGAAGATCCCGCACCCCTGAAGGTCGAGGGCGAACCTGTCGAATTGTTGCTGATGACGCCGCTATACCCGCTCGAGCTGTCTCTCGCTCAAAGCCGTGGCACCGATGCGCTGATGGACCGACTGTTTCGTATGGTGGGCACGCTTCAGCAAGATTGGAGTTTCTTTGCGGCGCCCAAACGACCGGACACGGTAGGTGGCGGTACGATTTTCGTGTGATCCCCGGACGCTATCGGCTGCCCAGGCGCCAACGCCCGGCGACAAGGACGGGCGTCCAACGAGGCGCTTGGCGCGACCAGGAATGACGCATGTAAACGGAAGTACACGCTATCCTGGGGAGTAGGGCACGGGAGGTACCATGCGTTTTTTCATGTTTCCGTTTGTTTTTGGATGCGCGGCGACTTTGGACTATCCAGCCGACATTCTGGGAGGCCCACGGCCAAGCAGCGACGCCGAGCCGGGCTACACCTCGACGGTCGAACGCGACCTGGACGGGCGATCGACCAAGTGGACCGTGGTGTCACCCGACGGTGCGACGGTCGTGAGCGACTATGAGTGGGTCGGCCCACAGGAAGTATTGGAGCGCACGTCGCGGGATGGGCAACCGCTTTCTCAAAGTAGGATGTTCCTGAACGCGGAGGGCGGCTGGACCCGAATGGAAGTTGACTTCAAGCGCGATGGTACGATCGACACCATCTGGGAAGTCCGAGGCGATGGTTCCTTGACGCTCACCGCCTACCAACCCGACGGCTCGGTGGTGGTGTACCAAGAGGCCGGCTCGCCAGTGGTCCAATAGCTCTCAGCCGTACGGATACTCAAAGTCCAAACATGATTTTCCGACGACGAGATCAACAGTGACTGCACGAAGGTGGGCATTGTTCGGGTAGACGGCATTCACGACATCGAAACGTTGAACGCCGGGCTTGAGCAAGAAGCCGTAACTCCCAGGAGTACCAAACTCGGGTTTTGAAACGCAGCTGTGTTCGCTGAATTCCAGAGTGGAGCCGACCAGGCTGGTGGAAAGGCCTTGAACGAACAGCTGCAGATCGGGTCCCGTCCCCGCGATCGTGCACCACCCGCTTCGGCTGCCACCAAACATGCCGCAGTCATCGAGCGTGAGCGCAGGTGTGGGCGCGATCAACTGCAGGGTGGCCTCGCGGTGAGGTCGAATGTTGATATCGCCCACAGCCCCGCTGCAGCCAACGGCAGCGAGTGCGCTGAACCCGAGAACCCGTGAACGCGAGGAGCAAAGTGAGGACCGGAGGGAGCTGGGCTCAAGCCCGTGACCGAGGACCACAACACGCGACAAAGCGAGCATGGCCGCGGCGGGCTTGCACCGAGCCGGGAGGAGGCCGACCCCGAAGGAGAGGCGCCCAGAACGCTCGCTCACGCGGGAATTAATGCCAACACCCGCTGGACCAAGTCGGGGATGTGCCCGGTGCCGTCCAATTCGACGTGAGCGTGAGCGCGGCTTGGGGCAACAAACTCCTCGTGCATCGGGCGAACCGTGCGCTCGTACTGCAACAAGATCTCGTCCAGGTCCCGGCCGCGTTCGGCCATGTCCCGTCGGATTCGTCGCAACAGACGGATGTCATCCGGGGTGTGCACAAACACAAGGTGATCGAAGCGCTCACGTAAGGCGGCTTCCGCAAACACGAGGATCCCTTCGACGATGATCACCGGGCGCGGCTCGACGTGATCTTCCTCAGGCTGCCGTGAACTGCTAGCGAAATCGTATCGGGGGAGCCGAGTGGGACGGCCGTTGCGGAGATGGTCAAGATCGTTGACCATTCGCTGGGTCTCCAGCGCGTGCGGATGATCGAAATTGTGCCGAGAGGGGTCTCCCTCACACGAAGCAGGCATGGTGATGTAGTAGCGGTCGTGCATCACATGCAGGCCGCGATCGCCGAGCGCCTTCATCACCTCGGCGGCGACCGTGCTCTTGCCCGACGCCGTACCTCCCGCGATCCCGATCACCAACGGCTTCATGTGGACTCCCGACGCACCGTGAGCTTGGCTTCTAACTGGGCTCCGTTGCGTACGTCGAGCCACGGGGCTTCGAGTTCGCCGCTCACGACGGCGGTCTCCAACAACGTGCAACGCTCGGAAGCCACGATTTTACCGCGGACCACGCCGCCCACGAGAACCTGAGGAGCAAGAACTTCTCCTTCGATCACACCGGAGCGGCCGATCTCGGCGAGCTCGGACGCGCGCAGCACGCCGATCAGATGGCCGTCGATCCGCGCCCACCCGTCGAACTGGAGCTCGCCTCGGTGAACGGCTCCTTCCCCGAGAAAACCGGTGAGGCGCGCCTGCGGAAGATTCAACGGCTGACCAGGGTCACCAGCCGATCGAGCTCGTCGGCATTGGAAAACTCGATCACCACCGAACCGCCACCGTCGCGGCGGGCCTTGATCTGCACCAGGGTGTGCAGGGTCTCGGCGAGCAGGCGGTGGGCGTATTCATAGCTGGGGAGCTCGGGCTCGGGGACAGGCTCCACCAACCGAGGTCCGGCTTCGATCACCTTCTGACTTTGGGCGACCAACTTTTCGGTCGCGCGAACCGACAGCTGCTGGTCGACAATCTTCTTGACCAATCCGGCCAACAGATCCGCGTCGTTGACCGGGAGCAGAGCGCGGGCGTGGCCGGCGCTGATCGAATTGTCGCGAACCGCGTCGAGAACGAAGTCGGGAAGTCGCAGCAGGCGAAGCGCATTGGCGACCGTGGGACGCTCTTTGCCGACGCGTTGGGCCACCTCATCTTGGGTGTACCCATACTCTTCCATCAATCGCGCGTAACCGCGGGCGGACTCGATCGGATCGAGGTCAGAACGCTGGAGGTTTTCAACGAGGGCCAACTCCAACTGAACCGAGCCTTCCTCGGCCTCGCGGATGATGACGGGAACCTCCGTGAGGCCCGCCAATTTCGAGGCACGGAACCGGCGCTCACCGGAGATCAGCACAAAGTGTCCGGCCTCACGGCGAACCACCAACGGCTGAAGAATGCCATGCTGACGGATCGACTCAGAGAGCGACGACAGCAACGCTGGATCGAAGTACTCGCGGGGCTGATTCGGATTCGGGCGGATCTCCTCGAGGGCGACCACGCGGAGGTGGGTGCGGGTGGGAGCATCACCACTCAACGCATTGTCGGGGATCAGCTGGGCGAGCCCCTTTCCAAGGGCACCTTTGCGAGCGAGACTCATGAAACCTCCCGAAGGGCAGCATTCTTGGTGGAGCGGCGGTTCAACAATTCTTCGGCCAACGCCAGATAGCTCTTGGCGCCGGTGGATTTGGGATCGTATTCGACGATCGCCTTGCCGAAGCTGGGGGCCTCGCCGAGCCGAACGTTGCGAGGGATCACGGTATCGAACACCTCCGCGCCGAACAGTTCGCGAGCTTGGCTCTCCACTTCGCGACAGAGGTTGTTGCGGCCGTCGGCCATGGTGATCACGATGCCTTCGCGGGCGAGGGTAGGGTTGAGTCCCTTGCGAACCGCTTGAACGGTGCGAAGCAGCTCGCCGAGCCCTTCCATCGCATAGTACTCAGCTTGCAGAGGAATGAGGACCGCGTCGGCGGCGGTGAACGCATTGACCGTGAGCAGCCCCAGCGAGGGAGGGCAGTCGATCACGATGAAGTCGTATTGATCGCGAACGGTGTCGAGCACCTTCTTCAGGCGGAACTCGCGCTCGTCTTCCTCGACCAGCTCGATCTCCGCGCCGACCAACTCGCGGTTGGCGGGAACGACTTCGAGGTTGTCGAGACCGGTCGGCATGCGCACCGAATCCAAATCCCGGAAGCCCATCAGCACGTCATAGATGCCCATGGTGACATCGGTCCGCGGATATCCGAGTCCGGAACTTGCGTTTCCCTGAGGATCGAGATCGATGACCAGCGTGCGTTGCTGTTGTGCAGCGAGAGCAGCGGACAGGTTAATCGCAGTGGTCGTCTTACCGACGCCACCCTTCTGATTGGAAATGGCGAGAATATGAGCCATTTGGGCATTTTCGGGGAAGAAGGGGGAGGGGAGTGCGGCGAACCGCGGGAGGCAGGGAAACTATAGCCAGTGGAGCGGCAAGAGTCCAGGGTTTGCAGGGGGGAAGAACGAGGTTCAGGGAAGTGGGCGAGGAAGCGGGGTTGGGGAGGAGGGAAAAATCAGGGAATGTTCCACGTGGAACAGAAGACAGGGGAGCAGATGTTTCACGTGGAACACACCTGGAGGGCTTGTCCGGGACAGCGAACCGATGTGAAGGAACGACCTCTCGCGCACGGAAGGCGTCATCGCTGGCGTGGCCTTTTGTTCCACGTGGAACACGAACGAGGTTTCGCGCAGAGGCGCAAAGTGTGCAGAGAGGTTGGTGCGAGTCGATGTGTTTCACGTGGAACATCGGACGCTGAGAGCGTTGCCCTCCATCAGCCACCCGTCGGGAGCTGTTCCAAGTGGAACACCGGGAGAATCACATCGCGTTCCACGTGGAACAATCCATCGGGCATGCCGGCGGGCGGTCGACGGTGTGGGCGGCACCGCGGAGAAGCTGAGCACCTGGAGGAGTCGATGAGGCTCAGAGTCGGGACACGTGGTGCAAGCGATCCGACTGCAACAGTCCACAAGACGCACCCACCGTGCGAGAAGCCGCACAGACCACCACAGAGGACACCCGGGGCACAGAGAGCTTCGCGACCTTTCCGGGCCGGGAGGAACGGAGGAGAGGAATGCCTCAGGAACCACCGCTGAGAAGCGGTGCACTCGACGAGGCGCTGGGTCGGGAGAACGCAAACACGCTGAAGACTTGAGACACCCCCGGGCTCTTCTGTGTCCTCGGTGTCCTCTGTGGTAGTTCAAGGACGTCCCAAAGAGATACCGCTGGGAAAGAACACCCGGCCTCTGCACACGACAAGGCACCTGACGAGCGCTCGCACTGCCAACCTCACGGAACCCAATTCACTGCCAACGCGTGTTACCTCTGACCATCCCCAGGAAACTCATGCGCCTCCGACTCCTGCTCGCCGCCGTTCTCGTCCACGTCACCACGCCGGCATTCGCCGCCGACTGCGAAGCGCTCCTGCTGAAGTACGACGATCCCAAGGCACTCGAACC
>SYKL01000235.1 GCA_005797785.1 Pseudomonadota bacterium
AGCCAGTTGGCCACAATCCGATGTGCCAAAGAGGAATCCTTCCCTTGCAAATACCGAAGGACAGGCTCAACAACCACCCGAATCCTTGGATATTCTTCCTCAAACCAGCGTAAAGAATCCGTTCGACGCTTGGCTTTCGGCAGCCGCGCCACCCTCATCGCGATCCGATCGATTCCTGTGGCTGAAAACAACCGTAAGACGAGTTCTAACGCTAGATCACATTGGGCCGCCTCGATGCCGCGCCCGCGTAGGAAGCCCGTAAGGTGCGCCGTCGCCGGATAAGGCGTATTCAACTGGGTCATCGGCGGGATGACCAAGAGTACCCGCGGCGCAGCGCTCACAATTTGCCGCGTTTTTCCGGAGGAACCTGCTGCCCTCGGCGAATGCGCACCGTCGTTCCTACATCATCGGCGTTTTGGTACACCGCAGACCACCCGTCGGACAGGGTCGGCCCGACTTTCCCAAACAAGTATTGGGCGTCCAAAGGCGCCAGATTGACACACCCGTGGCTGGCCGTGTTTCCAAATCCCCAGTGCCAAAATGCCCCATGGAGGGCGTACCTTCCTTGAATATGCAAGATCCAGGGCACTTTCTCCACATAGTACACATCTTCAGGGAGCGCACCCTCCCGGCTGGCCATGTCTCCCCAGATTTTCTTATCTTGAATGCGGTAAATTCCGCGCGGCGTGCCCGTGTCGTCTTTGCCGCCGGAGATCATCGTGATGTACTGTGGCTGACTACCCCTCATCAACGCCAACATTTGCTGATCCAGATCGATATCGATCCATACCTGTTCGCTCTGAATATCGGCGGGAGGAGTCAAATCCGACCAATGGCGGACGCCAAGCACCCCGTCCACATATCCCGAAACCCCAGGTCCAATGCCGTTTGGAACCTCAAGCCAAGTCGAAGAACCTTCCACCGGCCGCACCTCCAGCGCGGTGTGGTACGGGATCACCTTTTCAACTTCGCCCTTTTTGTTCGGCTCTTTTCGGAGCGGGGTGCCGTCGTAGTTGTACACCCACGCCACCTGCAGACCTTCACCGACCGGCGAGGTCGCCAATTCCCTACCATGAAACTTGCTGATCGGGTACAGGAACACCTGATCTGCCGGGACGACGGCTCCATTCTCTCGAACCAAGACCGTTCCTTTGCTCGTCTCTTGTGCCGAAACAAAGGAATATTTGCGCCCACTTTCAAGTCCACCGACCGAGGCCGCCCCCTTTTCGTAGGCCTCCACGCTCGAATAGTGAGGCGCCTTCCACTTCCGCCAGCGCTTTCCATAAATGAATGGAACCAAGCTGCGGATTCCATCACCAGGGTTCTTGTTGTACTCACCGGTCGTCGAGTACTGCGTCCATTCCACAGGATCGGGGTGCACAAACGGCACCAACTGTGGCAGCGGAACCGGCTCGACATCAGCAACTTCGGTCTTCTCGAGGCAGACGTAGCCTGCTCCCTCCACTTCCGCCCAGCCGTCGCCTCCGCACCCCTTTCCTTCGGCGCGGTTCACCACCCGAAAGGTACGTCCCTTGGCGATGACCCCGCGTTGAGCCCCTCCCGAAGCCGCTTTTCGATAGACGGTCAGCTCACGGGTAGCCTTCCGAATCTCGTAGGAAGGAACAGGCGCTTCGGGCTTCGGTGCCTCTTCCTTTTGAGCCTCCAGGCTAACAGCCACCGTCTCCGCCGGCTGTGGTTCGCCCGCGCACGCGACGCCCGCCCAGCCCAACCCGAAGGTCAACCACCAACGGGAACACATGGCACCCCTCCTGCATCTTTCCTGGCCGCAGGATAGTCCCTTCCGAGGTTATCAGCCAACCTCGTCGTCGAGCCTCCCAAGCCAAGGCAACCAAAACCATGCATCGATCGGCCAAAAATCTCCATCGCACTTTTGGCCCGCACCAGGACCTCGGTTGAGGCCGCGGATCGCCGTGACCCAGGCCGATCCCACCGGCTTCGGGCAACTCTTGACGCGTCAAGGGTATAGTCCGATCGCCATCCCGTTATTTTTCGCTCAGAAGCTTCCTCAAGCGCTCGACGGCCTAGATCCACGGACCGTCCACAGCCTTCTGCTCACCAGCCGATATGCGGCCGAGGCCGCGGCCTCCTGGGGCGATCGACTTCGAACATTGAAAGTCACTTGCCTTGGACCCGCAACAGCAGCACCACTGCTCGAAATCGGCATTCCGGTTGAAATTTCACCCTTCGCCGACGGTATCTCCGCCGTCAGCGCCCTTGGCCTGACTCCGAACTCCCGTGTGCTCTTTCTCCGCGGAGATCCGGTCACCGCCTCGACTTTGGACGCAGTGCAAAAGAGCGGGGCGCAGGTCACCGAAAGAATCGTCTACCGCATGATGGAAAATCCCGACGCCGAAGCGACGCTGAAAAGCGAACTCCCACTCGATCGTGTCACGCTGTGGTCCGCCGCCGGCGCTCGCCGCTGGGCCGCCCTTTCGCCGCCGCCCATCCCCGCCATCGCCATCGGACAAACTACCGCGGAAGCAGCTCGTTCGGTGGGAATCGAAGTGAGCACCATCGCACGATCGCCGGCACTGATGCTCGAAGCTGTGCAAGACTCCTTTGGCTAGGAACTACCGAAAGATCTCTCCGTTTTTGATCACAAAGGCGATGTCGTCCGAATTCCGAATGTCCTGCAGCGGATCGGCATCCAACACAACGATATCCGCCAACTTACCCGCTTCGATACTCCCCAACTGACGGTCCAGACCAAGATAGGTGGCACCATTGAGGGTGGCGGCACGGAGCGCCTCCATCGGGGTCATGGCGCCCTCGGACGCAAGCGACCACAACTCCCAATGAACCCCCAATCCCTGCAATTGTCCATGGGCGCCGAGCGTGACCATCACGCCGGCATCGGCAAGTCGATCCGCGTCTTTTGCCACGGACTGAAAATTCCACTGCCCATCTTGTGCGAGCACCGGCCGACGCCACGCTTGCCGATCGAGCTCTCGCCCGGGCATGTGCCGCCGAAGCCGACGGTTATCCAAAGGATTTTCGTGCTGGAAAAACCAATTCTCTCCCCACACGCCGCCGTAGGCCACCAAAAGCGTCGGCGAATAGGCCGTTCCCCGCGAGGCAGGCGTCGCACTCGCCGCAAAGAACTGCCGAACATCGGCATACAAGGGACTGTTGGGCAGGGCGTGCTCGATCGCATGGTACCCATCGGCGACCATCCCCAGGTTTTGGAACAGATCGCCCCCGCCTTCCGGCACACAGAGCATCTGCGCTTCATTACACGCTTCCACATACCATTGCCGGCGATCGCGCCGACTCTGCTGGTACACCTTTACGCTCTGCGCACCCATGAGTTTTAACCGCGCCAAGTGTCCTTTCGCCTCCTCCAAGGACGAGGGTGGAGCGCCCGCATTGTTCAACGCGCCGTATAGAATATACCCCGTTGAGTATACCCGCGGACCCTTCTCAAAACCCGCTTCCACTCGTTCGGCCTGGGTGAACACCAGATCGGTGGACGCCGACGGATCATGTACGGTGGTAACTCCAAAATCGAGCGCGGTGAGGTACCGCCACTCCTGCTCCGGCAACACATCACCGGCGGTATAGTGAAGGTGGGCGTGTACATCGATCAGGCCAGGAATAACGGTTTTCCCTCTCACATCGATGATCTCTGCGCCCGATGGAATCGGACCATTGACGGAAGCGATCCGATCGCCGTCGATCACCAGCGTGGCGTCCTCCAGGACTTGATCCCCCACCATGGGGATCACCCGCGCATGGACCAGCGCCAACGCTCCTTTCGGTCGAGCCCGCGGAACCCGAAGGTCGACCGTCGTCTGATCCACGCCCGTCAAATAATCCGGCTTCTCTGGGGCAGGCTGCGGGATCCCTAAACCGTCAACCGCTTTACGATACAGCACCGGCCCGGCCGACCACGTCACCGAGCGGCCATCCGGCGTCCAGCCCAACCAGTCGCCGACGGTTTCGCTGATTCGCTGGGTAGGAAGTGCATCCGTCACGGACACCTCTCCTCCCCATACCGGAAGGGCCGTCAGATAGGCCTGATGACCAGCCTTGTAGGCAATGCGCGAAAAGTCTGGCGCAATGGCCACTTCTTCGACACCTGGAAGAATCAGATGGGTCCGCTTGTCGCGACCCGACAAATTCATCGAAATCAGGGCGCTTTTCGATGGAGTTCGCCCGGGCTCTGGGCGGTCTTCCATCATCCACAGACGTTCGTCGTGGAGATAGAGCTTTGTCGCGCGGTTTGCGGAGCCGCGGTTCCCCAGTGTGGTCACCCGGCGCGAACTCCAGCCGCCCTTGCCCTTTTCCAGCAGCACGATGTCAAACGCCGACTCATCCCCCAAATCCGGAGAGGTACCGCCGCCAATTCCCTTCAATACCACCAATCGACCTCGGTCATCCCACGCGGGATTGACCAGTTGCCCAGTGATTGGCAGGGTCTCGGTGGCCCATTTCTTCCCTTTGCGGCGAGAGATGTGGAGAGCACCGCCCGTTCCATCTGTCCACGAAGTCCACGCCACCGCGCCATCCGCCGCGATCGTCGGCGAATATCCGGTGCCCTGCGAGATTCGCTCGATCGCACCGGACGCATCGCGCCACCAAAGCGCTCCCATCGCCGAAAATACCGTTTCTCCGTCGGCGGTCCAGGTCGGCCATCGGATCACCTTCGCCTGAACCTGATCCGGAATCTCCCTCGGCCAACGTTGCACATCGCGGAACTGCCACTCCCCTCGCACATGAAACGGAATTTCCGTTCGCACACCATCGAGCCCGATCCGCCACAACTTCCCTTTCGCCCACAACACCAACGCTTGACCATCGTCGGTCCAGTCAAAAGCCGGGTACACCGAATGCAAGGCAAAACCTTCCATCTCGTCACGGTCAAGCTCGGTGGAAAGCACCCGTCGCTCGCCGGTCGCCAACTCCAGAAGTTCCAACTGGGTGACCGCTCGATCCCGCGAAACCAACGCAAGCCAGCGGTGATCCGGCGACAATACGGGCCGTGCGGCTCCTCCCGCCCCAAACGCCACGCTTACATAGGAGGCGCTGTCGCGATCCAGGCGCTCGATCTGCCACAATCCATCCAGAGGATTTGCGTTGTAGTCGAAACGTCCAGCCCGCGATGAAAACCAAATCGACTCACCGTCCGTGGTCGCTTCACCCGCATGCGGGCGTTCATCCAACGAAGTCAACCGGAAACCTTTCCCTCCTTCCAGATGGTACTGCCAGAGTTCGGTCACACCAATGCTGCGGGTATCCACCGTGCGTCGGCGCCCGATCAAATAGCTGCCGGAAGGGTCCCACAGAGGTTCCGTGACCCTCGCTTCCTCCTCGGAAGTAAAGGCCTTGGCCCCGCTGCCATCTGCATTCATCGTCCACAGTTGCTCGTTGCCATTGGCGTCGGAAACGAATGCAATCTGCCGACCGTCGGGGCTGAACCTCGCCTGGGTGTCCCATGCCACCCCATGCGTGAGTTGTGTCGCCTCTCCGCCGGATAACGGCAAGGTCCACAGATCTCCCAGCACGTCGAACACCAACCGGTCGCCGAACACATCCACACTCGTCCAAGTGCTCTCGCGAACGTCAATGGTGGCGGTGTGGACGGTGCCGTGAACGGCATTTACGTCCCAGCTTTCGGGTTCGGCAGCGAGCACGGAAAACGCACAAATGAGGTACAGCATTCCCTGCGCTTATCGCTCCGTTCGTGGGTTGCCAGCGAATTTGAGTGCAAAACGTGCACCTTGCGCGCCAGCTGCTTACGCTTCGACGCCCCCAGAGCCTGCTCCGTTCGCTCTCCCAAAGCGCACGTTGGCTCGATCCCTCATGTTTTTCCTTACCGTTAGGGTTGACCTGTCAACCCTTGCAGTGAGAGCGTTGACGAACCCCCTCGTCCCACGGAGGCCTCGCCCATGAAGCTCGGATACGGAAGTATCATCACCTATGGCCTGGTGACCCTCGCTTTAATGGGATCGTCCATCGGGCATTCCGCGTATATGGGGCCATCCACCGCTTCGTTTGCCAATCTCCCTTGGGCCCCTCCGTCGTGGCATCCCAATCCGGAGGCCCTGATCGGTCTGCCGAACATGGACGTTGATGTTCCGCAAGATCTGCATTCGATCAAAGGAATGCGGTCGCAGTCGATCTTTGTTTTTGATTTGGACGCCGGCGAAATTCTCGTGGCGCGCGCCGCCGACGAGCCGCGCCCGGTGGCGTCTCTGACCAAGCTGACCACCAGCTTGGCGATGGCTTCCGAAGATCCGGACCTCGACCGAGAGTTCTGTATCAACAAGGAGTTTTGGCCCACTCGCCCCGGCGCCCGATCGAAGTTTTCGACCGGCGACTGCTACACGGGTTGGGACCTGATGGGCGCCGCATTGGTGGCCTCGGACAACCGCGGTGCCTACGGAATGCAGGTTCTTTCAGACCTCTCGTACTACGACTTCGTAGCACGGATGGATCAGGTATCCGAGGAGTTGGGGATGACCCGCTCGACCTGGGCCGATCCATCCGGTTTGGAAGACGATAATCTCTCTACCGCCCGAGACATGGCGCGTGCCGCGGTAGCGGTCGCATCGCACCCCACCCTGGCGATGGCAGCGACGGCTCCCGCGTGGTGGATCGTGAGGACGGACGTCGATCAAACCCGTTGGCTTCCCTCGACGGACCGCCTGACCGGCCGCGCCGATGTGGAGGTTCTCGCTGGAAAGACGGGATATACTGACACTGCGGGATACTGTTTCGCCGGTGTGATCCAACTGAAAAACGGCCGCCGACTCGCATTGAGCGTCCTTGGAGCGCCACGATCCGCGGATCGCTGGGCCGACGTCGACCGAATCGTGCGCGAGTTCAGCGGCGCCGACGCCGGATAAGCAGCGTCACCGCCGAAGAAAGAGCCATCAGCCCTCCGACCCCTGGTCCGGTCTGACACGCCGCGCTCGACACAACGGCCCGAGGATTTTCCCCGTGGATCGTGGTGCTTGTCGAACCACCAGGCCATGTGGCCAGAATCTCCAACTCCTCCGACTCATCGTAGTTGTATTCTAAAAAGTCGGTTTGCCCAGTGGTTCCGTCACCGATCTCCAGGTCATCCGCCTGCCAGGAAACGGTCGCTCCGAGCACAATCTCGCCAGACTCGGTGGTCGCGTGCGGATACACGCCCATCACCTGGCGCTTGACGGCGCTACCTTCGTCGCTGACCAACAACTCCACGTCGGCGATCACTCCTTCCGCTCCCGGAGAAACCGAGAGTGGAGCGGACAATTCGAAGACGGGCTCTCCCTCAAGCGTGTACAAGGACGCCGAGACCGTCCCCTCGGCGGCGGCCGTGTCCGTCGCTCCATCCACGTACGAGATCGTAAAGTCATTGCGACTGACCGACTCGTGGTACACCGGTGCCGTCAAACCATAGAGCGAAGGAGCTGGATTCTCCGGATCGACCTCGGCGTCGGTCACAACAATGGCCGAATTATCGAGACCACCCCAAAGGCGCTCTTCTCCCTCGTAAAACTCCACCGTTACAGATCCGGAGGCGACCACGACGGGGTCGCTCACCTCGATGTCCGACCTGCCAACCCGCGAAGCACCCGTAGGAACCAGCCGGATCGAGTCGGGAGATGCCACGGTCAGCGTCACCGTGTCCGCCACTTCCCCCCGAGAATCGACCGCGCGAATTTCTGCCTCACCCACACCTTCGGCGGTCAACGCCCACTCCATAAATTCGGAGTCGTCGTCCGACGTGTCTACGCGCTCCCCAACGCTCACGACTTCCGGATCGGAACTTTCGAGGCTCCAAGCGTCCAAATTGTTGTAACCAGAACGCGCCCACACCCGCAGACGGGTCTGTGCCCCGAGAACGTACGGAGAACGGACAACATCCTCTTTCGGTGCCTTCCCCATGTCAAACCACTGGGGGGCCCCGCTCACGTCCTCTCCGACATTGTCGAGAAAGACGATGGACTTTGAGCAGCCAAAACACCCCAGAACGCCGACCATCCATAAAGCGCGTGACACGGTCACCTCCGCGCTCAAGATTATCCGAAGTCTCGGCATCCCGATGTTAATCGGTGTAAAACGGTCCAGCCCACCCGAGCTTACAAGTGCGGGTCGACCAATTTGCGCAAGGCGGCAACGCTCGGAACCGCGCCGACCTGCTTGTTCACTGGCTTGCCGCCCTTGAACACAATCAACGTCGGGATGTTCGTCACGCCAAACTTCTGGGCCGTCTTCATGTTGGCCTGAACGTCCAACTTGACAACCTTCAGCTTACCAACGGTATCATTGGCGAGCGACTCGACGTGCGGAGCGATCGCTTTGCAGGGCCCGCACCACGTGGCCCAAAAATCAACCAACACGGGCACATCGGAGCCCAAAACGTCGCTCTCGAAGCTCGCATCGGTGGTATCGCTCACATTCTTGGCGGCCATGAAACCTCCCACAGACGATCCCTAACCACGGCTGTGAACGGGTCAACGACGACGGGAACGGCTTTTCGGAATACACAGCGCCAATGGAACGCTCAGCGTACATTCCGGCGCTTGCGGTTTACGGGCTGTTGGCTTTTAGCACGCTCCTCCCTGGCGTTGTCCCAGTGGTCGCGCGTCACGCCCGCGCCCTGGCGATGGTTGCGATCACCGCCCATGCGTCCGTGTTGGCGTTTGGGATTCTGCAATTCATGTGGGGCGCATCGATCCACGAAGCCCTTTCGTCGGTTTCGTTGATACTTATGGTGTGGTACTGCCTCGACCTGCGCTCCCGAGCCCGCGCGATACTCGCCCCTTTGGCTGTGGTTCTCCTCGGTACCGCCTTGGTTGTCCCCCAAGGGAGTGTCGCCGCCCTGTCCATCACCGGCTTTTCTCCCTGGCTTCCACTCCACCTTGGGCTGATGTTCGCCGGCCTCGCCGGCTGTGCTTGGTCGTTTGTGGTCGGTATCGCCTACCTATTGGTCCGTTGGCACCTTAAAAACCGGCGTTTTGAGGCGCTGGGCGCTTTGCCTCCACTGGAGGTCTTAGACCGCGCTCAATACCGGACGACTCTCCTCGGTTTTGTGTTTCTAACGTTGGGAATCGGCGTCGGTGGCGTCTGGGCGGCCACGACCCTCGCCGAGCCCTGGTTCCTCGACGCCAAAGTCATCTTTACCTTGATTGTTTGGGCGTGGTACGGCGTCACCCTGCTCGCGCGAAGAAGCGGGGTCTCCGGACGATGGGGAGCCGTATTCTCCATTATCGGTTTCTCAGGCATGATTTTTTCGATTCTGTTCGTCAACCTCTTGATTTCCGGGTGGCATGGTGTCGTCCGCTGAAGCCAGTTTTTTGGCGATCGGGCTGTCCCACCACACAGCCCCTGTCGAGGTGCGCGAGCAGGCCGCGCTCAGCGACGACCTCGTTCGGACGCACCTCGAAAAGCTCCGGTCCGAGGGCATTTGCGAGGAAGCACTAATCGTTTCCACCTGCAATCGGGTGGAGCTGTATGCCGTCGGCCACGCAGGCTCGCCATCGCTGATCAAGGGTTGGTTGCGGCAATTTCACGGTCCATCGGGGGACACCCTCGATCGTTATTTGGTGTGCCGCGAAGGCCGTGATGCGGTCGTTCACCTGTTTCAAGTCGCATCCTCCCTGGATTCGCTCGTGATCGGTGAACCGCAGATTCTCGGACAGGTGAAGCAAGCGGTCCGCCTTGCTGAGGAGAGTGGATCGCTAGGACGTTGGCTGGGAGCACTCTCCCGAGCGTCCTTTTCCGTCGCGAAACGCGTCCGCACCGAGACGGCGGTCGGCCGATTTCGCATTGGCATCGGAAACGCGGGCGTCGACCTGGCCCGCCAGATCTTTGGCGACCTGAAAGGTAAACATGCTTTACTGATCGGGGTCGGCGAAATGGGCCAACAGGTCGCCACCGCCCTGCAGCAAGATGGGCTTGCACGGCTGGCGATCATGAATCGCACCCATGAACGCGCGGTGGAGCTCGCCCGAGAGCTCCGTGGGGTTGCGGTCCCGCTCGACCAGTTGGACAGTGAGCTTCCCAAAGCCGACATCGTCATCACCGCCATCGGTGGGCAGACGCCGCTGATCTCCAAGGAGCGGGTCCGAAACGCGCTGCGCGACCGCAACTACCTGCCCTTATTCCTGGTGGATTTGGCCGTCCCTCGAAACATTGATCCAAGCGTCGGTTCGCTGGAGGATGCGTACTTGTTCAACATCGACGATCTCACCCAAGTTCTCGAGCGCGGCCGTGAATCCAGGGAGACCGCAGCTCTAGAGGGCTCCCGCATCGTGGAGGAAGAGGCCGATCGGTTCTTGCTCTCCCTTCGCGAAGTGGAGCTTGGTCCTTCCATTGGCAGGATCACCCGTCACGCGGAAGAGCTCCGCCAAAGGGAGATCGAGCGTGCGGGATTGGCGGATCTCACCCCCGAACAGCGGGAACACGTCGAAGCGATGACGCGGGCGCTGGTCAAAAAGCTCCTCGATAGCCCGCTCCGTTCCATACGGGAAGCCGCGCGCACCGGCGACACCGAAAAAGTAGCCACCCTATTATCCCCTTGGGAAGAGCAATGATCCCGCTTCGTTTAGGTACCCGAGGAAGCGCGCTCGCTTTGGCGCAGAGTGGAATGGTCGCGCGTCAGATCACCCAAACCACCGGCATTCCCGTAGAGCTGGTGGTGATCCGCACCCGCGGCGATCAAGTTCAAGATCGCCCCCTGGCACAAGTCGGCGGAAAGGGGCTGTTTACCAAAGAGATCGAACAAGCGCTTCTCGATGTCGAGGTCGACTTCGCGGTGCATTCCCTCAAGGATCTACCGGGGGAAATGCCGGACGGGCTTGCGCTCGCCGCCACTCCAAGGCGCGCCGATCCGAGAGATGCGCTGATCGGCAGTCGCCTCGCCGATCTTCCGCAAGGCGCCGTGGTCGGTACCGGTTCCCTGCGCCGCAAGCTCCAATTGGCGGCGATTCGTCCTGACCTGGACATTCAAGGCATTCGTGGGAATGTCGATACGCGCGTCCTGAAGCAGCGATCCGGTGAATTTCACGCCATTGTGCTTGCCGCCGCCGGCCTGGAACGGCTCGACCGAACCGTCGACATCACCGAGTTTCTAAGCGTAGAACAGATGATCCCGGCACCAGGGCAGGGCGCACTGGCGATTCAATGCCGCGCCAAGGACGACCGGGTGTTGGCCGCTCTGGCCACCATCGACGATGCGCGCACCCGCATCGAAATTACCGCCGAACGCGCCTTTCTGGACGAGATTTCCGGAGGCTGCTCCGTACCCGCCGCCTGCTACGCCCAATGGAACGGAGAAAAACTCGCGATCTCGGCGTTCTATGCCGCATCTGAAAGTACCCCTCGCCGCACACACTTACAGGGAACCCAAGAAGAAAGCGCCGAATTAGGCAGGCGCGCAGCGCGCGAACTGAAGCCGAAATAGTCAAGCTGGTTTACAAATTTTCTCGCAACAGGCGCGCGGATTCTTCCGGGGGAACCCCGTGCAGCACGGAGCCCGAGATCAGCTCGAAGCCCCCGTAGGCCCCCAGCCGAGGCATCAGCCGCACGTGCCAGCGGAATCCCGCCGCTCCTCCCACCGGCGCTTGATAAAGACAGGCATTGTACGAAGGCGATGCCAGCACCTTGGCTTGCGCCCTCAGCACTTTGGCCATTCCTTCCGCCAACCCGGCGAGATCGATCGAATCTTCGAGCCATGAGCCCTGCGGCCGAGAAGGGACAAACCATACTTCAAACGGCATTTGCGGCGCCCAAGGGCACAAAGCGACCAAACCCCTCCCCTCCCAAATGACTCTTTCTCCCTTTTCCAGCTCATAATTCAACAGATCCTGCAACAGCTCGCGCTCGGTTTCACGAAGGTGAGCCTCAAAGCGGTCGAACATTCGCTTTACGCGGGGAGGAATCCGGGGCAGCGCCAACAGCTGCGCATGGGGGTGTGACATGGATCCCCCCGCTTCCGGGCCCACATTTCGAAACCAGCACAAATATTTCAGCCGCACGTCGCGAGCGAGATCGCGCATACGGGCCTGTGCCAAAACGAAGGCCGCAGCACCGCCATCCGGCAAAGACCATACCGGATCGTCGTGAAGCCGGGACTCGACCACCACCTCGTGCGCCCCCAGTCCGGACACCTTGGCGTAGGGTCCAAATGCCCGTCCTTCCAGGCTTCCTTCGATGGCCAACGCCGGAAATCGGTTCGCAAACGCCCGCGCCTGCCACTCGCCGGCCAGCACCGTTTCAGCGATCAACGGCGGCGTCTTGGCTTCATTTCCAGGACAGAATGGGCAGTCTTCCGGGGGCGTCCGGACCGCGCGCCCTGGGCGCAGATGGTTGGGGCGGCCCACCCGCGCCGTCGCCAACACCACTTCCTCGCCGGTCGTCGGATCGATTCGAATTTCGCGCATCGGCGCTCCACGTGCGCGCGGTTCGCCTTCAGGCTACCACAACGTCCATGGCTGCTGGCTCGCTAACCTTCCGTTCTTACGCCCAACCCGTCGCCTTCGTCGTACTGGTGATCGGCGTTATCGTGTTGTGGGGCGTCGAAATTCGCAACCGGCGCGCCGTGGTCGGCGTCGTTCCGATCGACAAGGACCGTGCGGCAGCCCTCCTCTCCGGCCGTTCCGGACAACAATTGATGCGCGTCGACCGCGAAGACGGCCGACAATGGCTGGTCCCACTGCCTCCCTTTCGCGAAAGTGCGATCAAATACGGGGCATCCGCCGGTCCGAACGAGATCACCCTGCGCGTCCACGAGATCGGTTCCACCATCCAGACCTGGGCATTCCGCACCGACGACGGTGAGATCGCCTGGAAGGGCGCCGACTCTGAGCTAACCCTCATCACCGCCATGGCACCCGCCTACGTCACCAACCTCGCCGATGATAAAGTCCTTTACGAATTCCACGCGACCAAACCGCAGCGGATTTTCGCCATCGATCGCGCCACTGGCGCCGAACTCTGGAAAACCCCGATTCTCGAAGCCTATTTCGACGTCGACCCGATCGTTAGGGCTTGGTTGCGCCCCACCCAATTGGTGCTCGACAAGCCCAATACGCTGGCTTTCGTCGATCGGAGCACTGGCGCGGTGCTGACGACCAAGGCGCGAAATTGGCCTTGTGTCCTGGAGGATCAAGTCTGGTATGAGCCCGAGGACAACTCCGTCCTCCGCGTTCACCCGCTCAGCGGCGACAAAGAAACCGACCTGGGTAGCTTTCCTGGCACTCTGGCGGGCCAATGCGGCACGTTTAACGGCTCAGTAATCCTCGCTGCCGAAGATGAATTTCGAGGCAAGCTCCTCGCCTATGACGCGACCACCTTCGCCCCGCAATGGACGGTTGAACTCGGTTCTTTTTCGTTCAACACGACCGCTGGGCGAGACATCCGCGCCAGTTTTCCCGACAGCACCCCACTCAATGGACGATTGTCTCGGTTTGTTCCCGTTCAAGCGATCGATTGGGGATTGTCGGACCCTAAAAAAGCCGAGCCACCGCGGCACGCCATTGTGATGCTCGATCTCGAAAAGCAGACGATCGCCTGGGCATTGACCCATCCCGACCTCGAAAAAGCGTACTTGGTCGGCGACGGCACCACCCATTGGCTCGTACAAGGAACGACGATCGCCGCTTTTGACGGAGCGTCCGGACAGTTGCTGGCAGCGCGAACGTTCGCAGAAGACATCGGAACGGTGCAACCCTTTCATTTCAAAGATGGCCAACTCTGGTTGTTCCGTTCGCATGCTGTCGTTTCGTACGACGGCCGAACGCTGGAACCCGCCGGAGGCTGGAGTTCCATCGAGAGCACCGACATTCGCGCGGACTTGGAGCGCCGGCTAAAGCCGAGGTAGGCGAGCTAACACCAGGGAACTTCCCTTTTTACGGTCCAACGGCCTACCGGACCGCCGGGCCGCCCGACTTCAATCTCTTCGGACGAACATCGCCAGACCTCCCCTTCGTCGCCCGAAAACACACGCTCTCCATTCCCGTCCCAACGCCCACCGTCGAGCGGAGGGATCCATAGCCAAAGCGTGCGTTCCTCGTCCCATCCAAACCGTATTGGATCCAACGCGCGCGCCATGGCGCCCTGAGGCGGCCAATGAAGTCGGCCTGCACCCGCCCATCGCGCCCAGTTGGGCGTCCCTTGGTCGGGATCGATCCATGCGCTCGGAGGCTCGATGCTCGCGCCGCGATCGGACGCTAGCGGGCGTTCCACCTCGGGAGGCGGGGTTTTCCCGAGCGCCTGCCACGCCGCACGCACGTGCGCGCGAAACAGCGCATCAAACGTCCCGGCAAAGGGGGTGCTGAATTCATCGCCATACCACCACATCCAGTCGGATCCTTGGGCGGGAAGCAACTTTTCTAACGCGGCGCTCCGATTTGGTTCAGGGCTGTGCTCGATCGCTTGACGTGTCAAGGCCAACAACCGCCAAGCCGCCCGATCGTCGGGATGGCCATACCAAACCCCAAAATTCGCGCCGATCCAGCTTCCGGTGTGCAAGGAGGTCACGGTCCCGACGGGCGCCGCCTCTGCAGCTTCATCCAAGGTCATCCCACGCGCCGGTCCATCCTCCAACTGGGCATAGAGCGCCGCCCGAAACGCCCCGCCCGCGTCCTCAAAGGCCTCCCAAGGGTTCTCGCCGTCCAAAGCCACCACAACGAGGCCCCCCCGCCGCTGAGCCTCTCCAGCGAGCTGTTGCGCCGCCTGGCGGGGCTCCTGTCGCGCAATGTCGAAACCCAGCCGATCGGAGAGCGGTTGATCTCGGAAGAACCCCACACATCCGCCCACGCGCCATGGGCCGTTACCATCTCCTTGGCGCACGCTCCGGCGAAGAATCCCTTCGTCCGTGGCAAACCAACGGAAGCCCGCTTCTCGAATCAACTCCACCGTCTCCGGGGACACCGAACCTTCCGACGGCCAGCATCCAATCGGCGTTCGTCCAATAATCTCCGCGATTCGCGCCCGGCCGCGAACCAGCTGTAGGCGAGCATCCGACGGCCATGAAAACTTCGCTTCATCCAAAAATTCCGGCAGGCACCGTCGGGCGTGAGCGGTGTTCACCAACAGCGGCAAAATCGGGTGGTAGTAGGGCGTCGCCGACACTGCCACTTTCGAGCTTCCCAAGCGCTGAAACCAGGAAGGAATCTCCTTCAACAGGTCGCCCTGTGCCCGAAGGAGCATTTCTTTGTCCACTTCGGAAAACTGGCTTCCTTTCCGTCTTAGGGCGACGAGCTCCGGATAATCTCGAAGCGCTGTGGCACCAAACCAAGCGAGGGTCGACCACACTTGCAGATCGCGGATCACCGCGGTCGAGAGCGCTCCTCCGGCATGGACTTGGGCAGCCAACCTCGCGTATGCAGGAGAAGCGTGATGCATTGCTGCATTTCCCACGACGAACGTTCGCGCGATCGTCTCCCGCTGTTCAGCGCCAAGATCTTCGGCGGCGATCCGAGTCAACGCCAAATGATCGTCGTCCACCCCCGAGGAATATGCGAGCAACTGGTCCACCAGCGAGGGCACCAGATTGATCGTGCACGCCACCTCTCGTTCCACACTTTCGAGGATCACGTCACGATAACCGCGCAATGCGTGCAGGCGAACCCAAGGCATCACCGGCCGGCCCGACGCCGGATCCCGGTAGTCGGGCTGATGCAGGTGCCAAAGGAGGGCAAGGCGAGCCATGGACAGAGTCTACCAGACGAAAGCCTCTTCCGGGGGCGCTCGTCAGCGCCCACAACTGGTAAAGCAGTTTACGAACTGCTCCACGCCGCGCCTGCAATCGCAAACGCATCCGCTCGACCCTCCCAAACGATAGAGACGTCCTCGGTATTGGCTCGTATACCCTCCGCTCGCCAAACCACCTCCGCTTGGGCAAGATGGCGCTGTGCACCTGAAAGTCCGCCGCACAACACGATCTCCTCAGGGTTGAACAGATTGGTCAACGACGCCAAACCCAGGCCAAGTGCCTCAGCAGCGTCACTCATCACGGACAACGCCCAATTTTCGCCAGCGTCCGCCGCGGCGACCACCGCCGCGCCATCCCTGACTGCAAACCCGCGCTCCGCTGCTGCAGCCACCAATCCTACAGTTCCCACCCACATTTCCAGGCATCCGCGACCGCCGCAACCGCACGCCCGGTTCCCCCCGACCCTGACATGGCCGAGCTCCGCACCCGTACCGCCGGAACCCCGAAACAGGCGTCCCCCAGTTACAATTCCGCCGCCAACACCGGTTCCGAGCGTCAATACCAACACATCCCGGCGCCGACCGCGCGCGACATACACGCCAAAAGCCGCCGCATTGGCATCGTTTTCGACGTGCACAGGGCACCCCAAGGCGGCGGACAGGCGTTTTGCCAGAGGAATATCGCTCCATTCTGGGAAATTCGGCGACGCGACGACCCTACCGTCCCGAACGAACCCAGGCACGCCCACACCTACCGCGGTCGCACCGAGATCGAGGCTCACGGCGCGCACCGCGTCGATCACCGCATCCACCCCGCGATGGATCAGAGCTACCCTACGGATTTCGCCCAGTTCGCCCGCGGAAGAAACGGCGGCCGCCCGAACACCCGAACCTCCGATGTCCACCCCAACCACGACCGCCATTGTGTGCCTCACGGACCGAGGATATAACTCGGCCATGCAAGGTCCTTCGCTCGTCGATCAATACTGCCCCGATGCTCATTCCGCGCCGATCACCTCGGCCGCCTTTGATCCCTCATCAGGAGCGAGGATCACGGCTGACAGTTGGGGGGTGGTCGCCATCACCCCCCCTCGGCAAAAACACCCCCAATTTGTATTTCAAATGGGCGCATCCGTGTACGGCGCCGTTGCGGTAGCCACCGGGGGAGCTTTGGTCGCCGTGGGCGACGACGCGGGCACCATCGCCGTCTACAAGACTTACGACGGTTCCTGCGTCTTTTACGAGTCGAAGGAGGGACCCGAAGGTCCGGCGCGCGCGATGCGAGCGGTCGCATTTAACCCGCAAGGTACCTCGGTTGCCACCCTGTCGATCGATGGCATTCTTCGGGTGTACAACATCGCTCGATGGGAGCGCATCGCAAATTTCCAAGGTTTTAGCGGCGAAAGCCTCGAGTTTGACCGACAGCGTGGCGAGCGCCTGTTGGCCATCGACCAGCTGATGCAGCCGAAATTGGTCGATCTGGTTTCTCAGGAGCAGATCGATCTCGAAACCATCCCAGGTGGCGTCACTGTCGCGCGGTTCACCCCCGACAATCGCCATGTGGTCACCATGGGCATGAGCGGGATCACGCTGATCGCCCTTCCCGACGGACAGATCATCAATTCGTTTACCGCTCAGGGCGGAAGTGGCATGGTGAACATCGTGCTCAGCCCAGATGGGCAGCAGGTCGGCGCCGTCACCTCCCGCTCCGTTCACCGCTTCGATCTTCCGGATCTGCAACCGGTGGCGAGCGAGCGCCACAACGCTCAAAAGCCCACCAAAGCGGTTATTTGGGACGCTCGCGGCATCGCCGTCGGCGACGAGGACGGCAAACTACACCGCCAAGACGAGAAACCTTCGCTCGAAGCCATTCTTTGTTGTACGGGCTATGGCGATCATCGGGTGGCCGTGCACGGCGATCGCGTTGCCGCCTGGGAGAAAAACCGCCAGCGCCGGCCCTTTTCTGCAAAGCGCCGCTTCATCGAGACCAAAATCGACCGAGACGGACGCTTTATCCTCGGTCTTCCCGACGACGGTGCCGGCGTACAGGTGTTTGAAGCGCGCACTGGGCGCCACCTGTTCGATGCGGGCGTGGAAACCGCAGATACCCCCAAGATGGAGGTTGGTGGCACCATCGTGGCGGCCATGCTCTCCCGTGGCGGGTTGCGGTGGTACGACCTCAAACAAAACAATGTGTTTGAGCTCCCCTGGGTTCAAGGATTTTCCCTGTCCGGAGGCGGTACTTGGCTGGGCGTCATCACCCCCCGCGGCGCCGTGCGCGTGCTGGATCCCGCCACCGGAAAAGATGCGGTCCCTCCTCCAGAACCTCCCGCGGACGTGCCGATTCGTCTGGTGTCGTTCATCAACCGGCGTCCCGACATGCTGGTCCTGGACGGCGATGGCGTACTTTCGACCTACGATCTCGCCGGATCCGTCACCGACAACACGCCTGCAAAGAGCCGAGACATCCTCGACTTCAATGTCGCAGTCGATCGCTTGTGGGGTGTGACCGGCGGGAAATACGCCGCCATCCGCTTCCAAGTTCCAGAAACCGAGACCGCCACGGTGATCACGGTCGACCTCGAAACCGCTGAGGTGGTCGCGGAGGTTCCAAATCTGCTTCCCTACGTCTGGGTAGACCCTGAAACCGGCTTTATCCTCCAACCTGCGCGCGGCGGGGCGATCCAGGAACTCGACCTCTATGGTGTTGAACGCCGCATTCTCCGCGCACTTCCCGAGGGAGAGTGGATCGCGTTTGGTCCCGAAGGCATTCTCGACCAAAGTGAGTAGGTTGAACGCGGATCGAGGACGGCGACCTCCGACAATCGCTCGGCGCAGAACGGGAGGTGATACGATGAACTCCCCTCCCGCCCCCGCCGAACCATGCCCCGCAAACCGCCCGAAGATGCGCCCCCCCCCAAACGGAAACCCAAGGCCGATTCTCCTCCACCCAAGGTAGAGAAGGTCAAAAAGGCCCCAGCCAAAGGTGGCAAAAAAGCAGGTAAAAAGCCGGGCTCATGGCAAAGATTTGCGTTTTGGGAAGCGGTCACTTGGCTATCGGCCGCCGCGGTAGGGGTTCTGCTCGCGTCCGCGGTGTTGTGGACCCGAGCCCGCTCAGATGTGGCGGCATTCCTGGAGCATCCCCCGCAGCCCCAGCCAGGCATCATCTATTCGGCTCCTATGTTTATCCAAGAGGGAAACTCCGTTTTGCCGGCCCATCTCGCCGGGGAGTTGCTCGCCGCCGGCTACGAAAAAGCAGATCTAGTAAAGTCACTTGACGAATTCTCGGTTCAGGGCCTCACCGATCAAGATGGTGTTTTCGAGGTATCCACCTCGAAAATGGTTACTCCGAACCTCACCATCCCCGAATCCAAGGTTCAGATCACCCTAAAAAAAGGGCGCATCGCTGAGGTGGATCCGGGTGACAGTGCCGTTCTTCACCCAACAATCCTCGCCACCGTCGGCGACCGAGACCACCAACGGACGCCCATCTCCCTGAAAAAGGTGAGTCCTTGGCTTGAACCCGCCGTCATCGCCATGGAGGACCAACGGTTTCGTGAGCATTCAGGCGTTGACCCCTGGGGAATTGTCCGAGCCCTGTGGCACAACCTAAGAAACGACTCCACCCACGGGGGGTCCACGCTTACCCAGCAGCTGGCCAAAAACCTGTTTCTCAACCAGGATCGTACCCTTCACAGGAAGGTGAGAGAGGTGTTTTTTGCCGCCGCGCTCGAGCAGGAATTGGGCAAAGACGCACTGTTGGAGCTGTACTTTCAAGAGGTCTACTTGGGTCAATCCGGCGGGGTCCCCCTGTACGGCGTCGAAGCCGCTTCCCGAGCCTGGTTCGGAGTGTCCGCCGAAAACCTGACGCTCCCCGAAGCGGCCACCCTCGCGGGGGTTATCTCCGCCCCCAATCTCTACTCTCCGCTCCGTCGGCCCGAAAAAGCGGAGGAGCGCCGCGGTCTGGTGCTCGATCGCATGGAGTCCCTAGGTCGAATCACCCCCGCACAGGCGAAGGAAGCCCGGGCCGCCAAAGTGGCGATCGATGGTTCCCTTCCGGGCGCGATTCGTCGAGCCCCCTGGGCGGTCGACGAGGCGATCGATCAGGCGGAAAATGCTCTCGGAGAGGGCGCTCTCGCCTCCCGGGGCCTTCGACTCCACACCTCCATCCAACCGCTGCAACAGCGGGCGGCCGAGCGCGCCGTTGCCGAAGGACTCGCCGAAGTCGAGGATCAATACCCCAAAACCAAAGGGGCCGAGGCCGCACTGGTCGCGGTTCGGGTCGACGATGGGGCCATCGTCGCGATGGTGGGCGGCCGGAACTACGCCAAAAGTCCGTTCAATCGTGCCACCTCCGCGTGGCGCGAAATCGGTTCAACCGCCAAGCCGTTCATCGATTTAGCTGCATTCGACGCTGATCCGACTCTCACGCCGCTCAGTATACTGGATGACAGTCCCATTTCGCGAACGATCGACGGCAAACCGTGGACACCGGAAAACTACGACGGCGAGTACCGCGGAGAAGTCACCCTCCGTGAAGCATTGGAGGGAAGCCTCAATATTCCCGCAGTGCGCCTATCCGAGCAAGTCGGGCTCCCCGAGCTGCAGGCCACCTTTCAACAAGTCGGATTGTCCAAAGCGACCCGCTATCCCTCCGCGGCCCTGGGCGGATTTCCGGCCACCCCCCTAGAGCTTACAGGCGCCTACACCGTATTTCCTGGCGGGGGCACCCTTCGAAAACCGTGGTTGGTGTCTGGAATCATGGATGCCGACGGCAACCTCTTGGTCAGCTTCAAACCGGAGGAAAGTCGCGTCGTTTCCGGTCGCGCCGCCGCATTGACAACCAGCCTGCTCGAGGGCGTGATCACCGACGGCACCGCCACTCGCGCTCGTGAATACGGAATAAAAAACGCCATCGGTGGAAAAACCGGAACGACCAACGATTACCGCGATGCCTGGTTCGTTGGGTTCACCCCTGAGATCGTCGCAACCGCGTGGATCGGCCGGGATCGCGGCGAAGGCATCGGCCTTTCAGGAAGCCGGGCTGCGTTGCCCCTTTGGGCACGGTTCATGCGCGCTCAGGCTCCCTCGAAAGCACGTTTTCCTCGACCCAAGGGGCTCGCATCGACCAAAATCTGCCCCGAAAGCCTCGGGGTCGCGCGGCCTCAGTGTCCGTCTTCCTACCAGGAGTGGTTTCCGGAAAGTGCTGTCCCGACTAAACTGTGCGATCAACATGGGGGATTCGCTGTTGGCGTAAAGAATTTCTTCGAAGGTCTGTTTCGGCGGCGCGCCACCGAACCCGACGAAGCGCCACGACGCAAAGCGAAACCTGACTCCAAGGATCCTAAAAAACACAAGCAGTAAACATCGCTATTCTCCACACGCTTGATTCCCATCACACCGTAGGCGTAAAGTTTCGTGCCCGGAGGCCGCATGTCGTTCGATGTTTACGTTGGCTCATTCACCCGCTACATCAGCGGGGGTTGGGAGAACGTCGGGCAGCAGCTTGCTCGCGAAACTGGCGTGCCCTACCAGCTGATCCGCGCCGATGAAACCGAGGAAGCCCCACCACCCACGGAGGATGTGCGGGGCCAAGTCGAGTCGTGGCGCGATGCCATCAATCAAGGCCTTTCACGTCACCTCAAGCGTGCCCTCGCCTGGGATGAATCCGATGAAACTCCCTATTTTACCGATCGGCCAGGTTGGTCCGCCTACGCATCGTTGTTGTTGCACGCCGCCTACGACGACCACCCCGACATGAAAAAGCCCGCTTCCCTCCCCGAAGAGTGGGGAGATGACGAGGCCTACAAACTCTCGAGCGGCGAAGACACCACCACGCGTTATCCGGCGTTGCTCGTCGCCGATCTGTGGTTGCCCGGCGAGTTTGACTTCATGTTTGGCGTGCAAGACCTCGGTGAAAATCCAAGGAAGATCGCCTCTTGTGCAGCATTGCTGGAAGAGCTGCGCGAGTTGAACCAGCGCACCTTCAAGGCGACTCCGGAGCAGCTTGACGTCTGGCGCGAGGCCCTCCCCGCTGAAAGTGCGCCGCTCAACGACCAAGCACGCGTCGGTCTGGCGATTCTACTAAATCTCGCCGAAAAGGCCGTTCAACACCAGCTTCCTATGATGTTGGACTACTAAAGCCCCGTGGTACCCTGGGTCGGATGGGCGTTCGCGGCGCTCGCCCAGGAAGAGCCCTGTGTAGGCGCTTATTCATTGACGGAATGGCGGGCCAATCTGGATGCCGCCACCGAAGCACTGGCGCATGTCGACCACGAACGCGCCGACGCACTTCTTGAAGGCGTCCGCGCCGACGTTCGCTGCCTGGAAGCCCCCGTTCCTCCTGAACTTCTCCGACGACATGCGCGCCTCGCCGCCGTCGTCGGCTTTTTCCAACAGGATCCGGAGGTCGCCGCCAGTTGGGCGAGACTCGCCCAAGATGCTCCTTTGCCCCAGAGCATCCCCGTGCCCCCATCTTATTCCACCTTCATCAGTGAACTGGTGGCCGCCCCCGTCGCGCCCGAGATCGATGTCGGGTGGAATCCTCCGAAGGGGGGATTGATCCTCATCGACGGACAGTGGTACCCCGTGCCCACCGCCGGTTTTGATCGCCCACACCTGGTCCAGGCGATCGACAAAAAGAAGAGAGTTACACTCACCGAATGGCAGGACGGTCGTGCTTTTCCGGCCGCACTCCTGGGTCCGCCACGCGCCCAGGTGGCCCCCAAATGGTGGACCGGCCCCGCCACCGAACCTGACGCTTCGCCCAAGGTTTCCCCCGCCGCCGCTTCGTGCCCGTGGACCGGACAGCCGCGTCAAATCAAGCTGACCAAAGCGAAAGCATCGATCGAAGGTACGGTATTCCTGCTAAAAACCGACGCACAACGCCGGGCCTTTTCCGACACCCTTCGTACCTGCGGCGAATTACGCGCAATCAAGCGCTTTAAACGGTGGCGATACGCCATTAAGCGTGCTCCGTTTCGCGCGCCCGCCTACAAGCAGTCCCTCGTACGCGCCCTGGTCGGCCCAGAACCCAAACCCAAACGACAAAAAGCCCAGCGCTGACCGCTCGTTGACAAACGTCAAAAAATGTTTGGTCATCGCCAGCGTGCACGTTCCTTTCGCGATAACGGGCAAACTTGGAGAGCCAACATGAGCGCCCTTCCGGTTGAACCCGAGCGGATCGTGACCACCGACCTCCGCTGGAATCCCCCCGCCAAGTGGAATGTCTTACAGCGCTTCGCCCTCCGTTTTCTAAAAGACCCTCGGGACATGATTTTCGTCGATACCGGCGCCGAAATCGTGCTGAAGGTGCTCCCGTTGGCCGCGCTGCTGTTCATTCCCGGGGTATTTCGCTGGTGGATGGCCCCCATCTACCTCTTTTATACGCTCTCCCGTTTTATGGCTCGGTACGTTTTGATGCTCCATGCGACGCTTCATCGGCCGATTTTCAAAAAAGAGTACGATTGGATGAATTCGATCATCGCCTACGGCCTTGGTCCTTTCATGGGTCAAACGCCCACATCGTTCTTTTCGCACCACATCGGCATGCACCACATCGAGGACAATCAGCCTTCTGACCTCAGCTCCACGATGCCGTACCGAAGGGACTCTTTCACCCACTGGCTGCACTATTGGGCGCGTTTCTACCTCATGGGCACCGTGCACATGGTGCAGTATTTCTACCGCACGCGACGAAGTAAAATCGCGAAAAAGCTTGTCTTTGGCGAGCTGCTGTGGCTCGGCCTGGTCCTGGCCTGCGGGTGGGTCAACTGGCAGGCGACGGTGGTCGTGTTTGTCATTCCGCTGATGATGTTCCGCGTCCTGTGCATGATGGGCAATTGGGCGCAACACTCCTTTGTCGATGTCAACGACTCTAAAAACCCCTATCGAAGCGCGTCCACGCTGATGAACAACCGCAGCAACCACCTCTGCTACAACGATGGATACCACGTTGTGCACCATTTGAAGCCGAATCTGCACTGGTCGGAAATGCCCGGTGAGTGGGAGCGCACCCAAGAGGAGTACGGACGGCAAGATGCCGTTGTCTTCAGCAAATTGGCCAACAATCAGGCGGTTTGGTGGTGCCTGATGACCGGCAACTACGAGCGCTTGGCCGATCACATCGTTCTGATCGGCCCTCAAAAAAGCCGAAGCCGCGAAGAAGTGATCGCGTGGCTCAAGTCGCGCACGCAGCCTCAGAAAGGC
>SYKL01000236.1 GCA_005797785.1 Pseudomonadota bacterium
GCAGCCAGCCGTCGATCAATACTTCGGCGGTGGCGGCGGGATCCTTGTAGTAGCCCATGAACACATTCGGGCCGCGAACCAAGATTTCTCCGTCGGGTGCGATCTTCACTTCCAAATCAGGGATCGCGGGTCCTACGGTGCCAAACCTCGTTCGGCCGGGGGCGTTGAAGGTGGTCGGGCCGCAATCCTCCGACTGGCCGTACACCTCAGCGACGCAGACGTCCAACGACCCAAAAAACTCTAGGATTTCTCGGCTGATCGGCGCAGCACCGCTGCTGCAAAACCGTGCCTGTGACAACCCGATCGCCGCTTTCACCTTTTTGACTACCAACCGGTTGGCAACGTTGTCACGGATCTTTAGCCCGAATCCGAGTTCCTCGCCGCGGTTGCGGTGGCCGGTCACCTCGGAGCCGACCCCCATCGCCCAATCGGCGATCGCTTTGCGAAGTGCAGAGGCATCTTTCAGTTTGGACGTGATCCCGGTGTGGATCTTCTCCCACACCCGAGGGACCCCAAACAGCAGCGTGGGCTGGACTTCTTTAAGGTTTTCCCCAAGCTTTTCCATGGATTCCGCGAAGAACACTTGAACGCCAATCGATGCCGGAGCATGGATCGTAAACATCTGCTCGGCGATGTGCGACAAGGGCAAGTAAGAAAGGGTGGAATCGGTGGGACCGAGGGGAACCACCTTGAGCGCCCGCGACGCCGTCCACGCCAAATTGCGGTGCGAAAGCATCACGGCCTTGGGCGGGCCCGTGGTGCCCGAAGTATAAATCAAGGTGGCAAGCGACTCTTCCGTTACCAACGCCAGTCGGCCGGAGATGGCTTCCGGACCCACCGTCTCCCCGCGCGAAAGGAATTGCTCCCACGACAACACCAAGGGGTCGTCGATGGGCTCGGCGCCCTTCATCATCACGACCTGTTCGAGCTTCGGAAGCCGATCGCGGGTGGCCTTGACCTTCTCCCACTGGGATCGGTTTTCAAGGAATACAATCGGAGCTTCTGAATGATCGATGATGTACGCCACTTCTTCCGGAGAACAGGTGGTGTAGATCCCCGCACCCGCGCCCGCCGCGGACATCGCCGCATGGTGAGCGATCACCCACTCCGGGCGATTGAACCCAAGAATGGCCACAGACTGCCCTTTTTCGAACCCCAGTCCAATCAGCGCACGGGTGGCGGCATCGACCTCGTCGACAAAGGTTCCCCAAGAGGTGGCGACCCAAGCGCCGTTACGCTTGACGTGGTAGGCGTGGGCTTCGGGATGGAGACGCTTGCGTTCCCGCAGGCGGTGGGGGATGGTGTCCATGAATACCTCGGGGCCGAGCGATGTGAGTAAGGCCGAACGAGGCTTTCGTCAAAGTGGGCGCCTGCTGTTGTTTGCGCGGGCGACCGAGCCCGGTCACACCAAAACCCGGTTGATTCCGCGGCTAGGTGCGGAGGGCGCGGCTTCGTTGGCGGCGGCGTTTGTTTCCGATGGGCTGGCGCGGGCTGCGCGGGCGGCGCCGACGGTTTTGGCAACGACCCGTTTTCCGGATGTTGTGGAATTCGCTGTCGAAGCCTGGCTTCAGCCCGAAGGAGATCTGGGGCACCGCCTGGAAACGCTGTTGCGGCGCTCGTTGGAAACGGCCGCTTGGACGATGGCGCTGGGGGCGGATTCACCCGATCTACCCGATCTGAGTTTACTTGAGGCGATAGGTCTGCTTTCGGACGCGGACGCCGTGCTCGGGCCGACGGAGGACGGCGGCTATTGGTGCCTGGGACTGAAGCGGTGCCCCGCCGGGCTGCTTTCGGACCTGCCTTGGAGTTCGCCACGCACTTTTGCGGCGACCAAGGCCCGGTTGGAAGAGAGGGGGCTCTCGGTGGCGATCGCACCGCGTTGGTGGGACGTTGACGAGCCCGAAGATCTGGACCGGCTACAGTGCGCTTTGGAGCGGACGCCTGGCCGAGCACCTCACACCGAGGCGTGGTTTCGGAAACACAGCGCTAGCGAGCGGCCGGTTCGTTCGGTACGTTTGTCCTCATGAAACGCCTCAGAAATGCGCGAAAAGTGGCCCGACGCGAAGCCCATCGTGGCGACCGAAAGTTCATCGATCGGCGAGACATGCGCATGATCCGCTGGGATACGTGCGTGGTCAACGCCAAGCTCAAGCGAGATGGAAGCTCTGAGCAGGAGTACGTCTCACTTCACGCCTGGGGGTGTGGTTGCTGTTTCACCTTGGTGAAACAGCGGTTGCCGCCTGAAACGGAAAAGCCGAAGCGCTAGAACGGCGGTTTGGCTTCCGCTTTCACTTTGGCGAGGAAGTCTTCGAGGGTCGAGGCTCCCAAATCCAACTGGCCGCGTGCTCGCACGGATACGCCACCATTTTCCTGCTCTTTCTCACCGAGAACGAGCATGTACGGCAGCTTCATCAGGCTGGCATTGCGGATTTTGGCGCCGATCTTGTCGTCGCTGTCGTCAAAAGTAGCTTTGATCCCCGCTGCGAGCAGGGCTTCGTACACCTTTTGGCCGTGAGCGAGGGACTTTTCGGAGACGGTGAGCACCCGAACTTGCTCCGGCGCCAACCACACCGGGAAGTTTCCGGCGTAATGCTCAATGAGAACGCCGATAAACCTCTCAAACGATCCCAGGATCGCGCGATGGATGACCACCGGGGTATGGGCTTGGTTGTCGGCGCCGATGTACTCGAGCTCAAACCGCCGCGGCATTTGAAAATCGAGCTGGATGGTCGCACATTGGAACGGACGGCCGAGAGCATCGAGCACTTCGAAGTCGATCTTCGGCCCATAGAATGCGCCGTCGCCGGCGTTCACTTTATAGGCGAGACCTCGGCTTTCGAGGGCTTGCTGCAAAGCACCTTCAGCGCGATCCCACAGGTCATCATCGCCGAGCTTGTCGGCGGGACGAGTGGACAGCAACACCTGATAGCCCATGTCGAACGCCGGATAGATGCGGCTCACCAAATCGAGGACGCGGCCGACCTCCTCGCCGATCTGCGACTCCATACAGAAAATGTGGGCGTCGTCCTGACTGAACTGGCGAACGCGGGTGAGGCCGGACAGCGAACCGGACACTTCATTGCGGTGGAGAACGCCCTGATCATGAATTCGAAGGGGCAGATCCCGGTAACTGTGCTTCTTGTTGCGGAAGATCAGCATATGCGAGGGGCAATTCATCGCCTTCAACGCGAGAATGCGGCTCTCCGGGGTCTCCGATTCGGCGTGCTGATGATCGAAATGCCCATCGGGGAAATGGTACATGTTACCGATGTAATGCGACCAATGGCCGGAGGTTTCCCAGAGGGATTTGTCGAACACCATCGGGGTGCGAACGGCGACATAGCCTTCTGAGGTGAGCAGGGTGCGCATACGTTGCGACAGATTGTTGTACAGGTCTTCGCCACGCGGCAGCCAGAAAGGAGCTCCGGGAGCCCATTCATGAAACATGAACAAGTCAAGCTCTTTACCAAGTTTCCGGTGGTCGCGCTTTTTCGCTTCCTCCAGACGGTAAAGGTGCTTGTCCAATTCATCCTTGGTCGGCCAGACGGTGCCGTAGATCCGCTGCAGCTGCGGTTTGGTGGCATCGCCGCGCCAATAGGCGCCGGAAAACCGGAGCAACTTGAAGTGTTTACATTGGCCGGTGCGGAGGACATGGGGGCCCTTGCACAGGTCGACAAATTCCCCGCCTTCTTTGCTACGGTTGCGGTAGATCGAAACGGTGGGATCGCCGAATCCCTGGATCAATTCCAGCTTGAAGTTTTGCTTTCGCTCGCCGAAATACTTGAGCGCGTCGTCGGCCGACCATTCCTCGCGTTCGAACGGCTGGTTTTCCTTGACCACCCGCTTCATTTCCGCTTCGATCAGCTCCAGATCCTGCTCATGAACGGTCCGGCCGATGTCGATGTCGTAGTAAAAACCGTCTTCGATCGCAGGACCGATCGCGAAGCTGGCCTGCGGATGAAGCGTCTGGATCGCTTGGGCGAGAATGTGAGCGGTGGAATGCCGCAAACAGTGTAGTCGATACGCCTCGTCGCTCTCAAACGCCTCGCGGCCTCGCTCGTGCTCTTCCATCGCGTCCTTCCTTCAGCTCCCTTCCATAGCCCGCAAGCAGGCGCCGTGCACCGAACGGCTATTCCTTCTCGGTGGTGATCAGGGGAACCTTGGGCGTGCCGTCCATCTCCCGGTCCAGGCTGCCGATCAAGGTGGGTTTACCCTTGATCGTGAACAGATCGGTGTTGCCCACCACGCCGCAGCTCACGAAGAACTTCACCGCATCTTCGATGCTCATGTCGATCACCTGCACCTGGTGCCGCGACAGAACCACCGGATATCCCAGATGAAGATGGTTGGAAGGAAAGAAAACGACGACACGATCGTCTCCGGGGACCAGCGACACC
>SYKL01000237.1 GCA_005797785.1 Pseudomonadota bacterium
AAGGTCTGCGGCCCAGGAAACGGAATTTTGCGGCCAACTTTAATCGTCGCTTCTTCGTTGTCCATCGTCATCAATTGCGGGTTGCTCACGATGTCGACCGAGCTGTCGCTCTGCATCGCCTTGAGCACCACGCCAAAAGCAGGGATGGAAATATCTTGTGATGCACCCGTGGTCGGATCCGTGACCGAAGTCGTCAGCGCCGGCCCAAAGATCCCCATCGCAAGCCCCGACAACAGGTCCTGCGTCAAACCCAGCGAAGACGGCCCAATCTGTCCGCTGATGATGCCCGTCGCATCCGCGCCAGGCTTAAACGGACCATGCGCGGAAATTCCAACGCTCGTTCCCTCATTGTTTGCCAATTCCAAAATGACCGCATCGATCAACACCTGCCGACGTCGCACGTCGAGCTTGGAGATCACCTGCTGTACCACTCGAAAATCATCGTTCGAGGCGATGATCACCAAAGAGTTGGTGTTTTCATCGTGCGTGATCCGCATGCCGGAATCGAAAACCGCGGTCACATTGCTGGCTTCCCCAGAAGCCGACGACGACGACGTCTCCCGAGTCGACGAGGATCCCGTGGCCGCATCCGTCCCCGCCGCGGCCGCACGCGCCCGGCGCGTGCCGGACCCGCTAGAACTGGATGAACCGCCGCCACCCTGAGAGAGATTCGACAATACCGTTGCTACTTCTTCAGCTTTGGCGTGTTCCAGGTAGACCACGTGAATCTGCGACCCGCGGTTGACGTCGACATCCACGTCGATTCGTGCCACCAAATCGCGAATGGCGGTCATCCCCTGCTCATTGGCCAGTACGATCAGACTGTTGGTGCGCTCATCCGACATCACCTTGCTGATGTATTTGCTCTCCGAACCCGCAGAAACCGGCTCTGAACTTGTAGAAGGGGCCGGCGCAGCGCCTTCCTCGTCTCGACGCGGCCGACGACGGGGTCGGTCGGTGGCCGCCGCGCCCTTGTCACCGGAACCCGACGCAGCCGTTCCATAGATTTGTTCGATGATCTGCTGAATTTCGCTCGCCTTCGCGAACTGGACGGGGATGATCTCCAGTCTGCTCTTGGGCGCAGCGACATCCAGCTGCATGATGATCTTCAGAATTCGCTTGAGATTAGGCGCATTTTCCGTGATAATGAATGTATTGCTGGGCGCATACGTCACAATCTTCGCTTGCGGGCTCGCCAGCGAGGTGACCACCGACTGCAGATCGGTCACCGACACGTTCTCCAGCGGCACAATCTGCGTGACAAATACCGTTCCGCCGGCGACATCCGTGCCCTGTCCAATCACAATCGGCGTCTGCGAAGCGGTGTCCGTCCGAACCACCCGCGTGTTGGATCCGATGGTCACCAAGGTATAGCCGTGCAACTCCAACGCCTGGAGAAATGCTTCGTACGCCTCAGAAACACTGACCGGCTTATGGGAGATGATCGTCACCGTCTCAGACAGGCCTTGGGACTCGCTCATAATGAAGTTTTTACCGGTGAGTTCGGCAAAATACTTCACAAGGTCCTTTAACGACCAATTCTGAACGTTCAAGGTGACCTTTTGGGCTCCCTGTGGAGATTTTGGGCGTTGTCCGATAGGTTCCGGTTGAGGAACATCGGACCCACCCTCGCCGGCAGAACTTCCGCCGCCCGCGCTGCCACCGCCGCCTTCCGAGCCCGACCCGCCATTGGAGCCTCCAGGACCGGAATCCTCTCCGCCCGCCCCGCCGCTGGGCCCACCGCCCGGACCACCGGGACTTGGGCTTGGAACTCCGCCTGGGCCGCCCGGACCACCAGGAGCGCCTGGCGGCATGCCTGGAAGCACGGGCCGTGGGATCGGTCGGCCTGGAGGAGGCTCCTGCGAAAGAGCCGTCACCGGAGCGATCATGCTCAACGCCAGCAACATCCGAAGAGGCCACGCGGAAAGGGTGGAAGTGCGATTCAGGAAACTCATCGGATTTCGTACTCCATCGTCTGCTTCTGGCCGCGACGGGTGATTTCAAACGTAAAACTGCTCTGACTCTGAAGACCTTGAAAGGCGGTCATGGCATCGCCCATGTTCGACAACGCTTGACCGTTGACCATGTGGATGACGTCACCATTGCGCATTCCAAGCTGAGAAAGTGGGCTATTGCGACGAATCCCTCCGAGCCGGAATCCATCGGGCTCGCCGTCGGGCCCATTGTGCGGAGTAGCCCGTGCCATCCCCGACAATTCGTCAATGTTGCTCAAGTACTTGTCGATCAGCGACCGATCGACCTGAAATTTGGTGTCGCTGATCTTGCTGATTCCTTCGCTGCCTTCGACGGGAGTAGCGGGTCCCTCATCGCGGGGGCCGGCCGCCACCGTGGTGTCGTCCATGCTCAGGTATTCCACCGAACCGTCCGCACGTTGAAGGCCAACCCGTTTTACCTCGATCGAAACGACCTTTGCGTCACCCAGGGAGTCCCCGATGCTGTAACCGATGGCTGTACCGGAGCCACCATTATCCACTATCAAAGCAGAACTATACGATTCCGGCTCGGCCACGAGTGTGGCGACGAGCTTCACATTCAAATCGGTGACCGGTGGAGGGCCGCCGATGTCCACCTCTGCTCCGATCGCGCTGCTGTCAAAAATGTTCCGCTTCAAAACCGCTTGAATGTCTTCGGTCAGTTGCGCTTTGGCGTTCGTCGTCTGCGCGGGACGTTCGGGGCGTTCGTCCTTGACCGGATGGGCTGCCGGCTCGGCTTCCGTGGAGGGTTCCACCGCCGTCAGCGTGGTGCCCTCAGGAAGCGAAAGCGCCACGCCGATCGCGGCATTGATCGCCAACGCCGAGCCGAAGGCGACGCCTGTCAACACCAAAGCAACTACCAATGGAAGGATTCGCTTCAACGGGGGGCTCCCTGAGCCGGGTTCACGTCGCCGAACACCTATCTGCAAATGTTGGGCCAAGCCATTCGAACCTTGTCACCAATCGTTTCGGAAATCGAATCGACAGGCTGTCACCAAGGTCCACCTGAGCCGCGGGACTATGACAGATTGTCAATCGGAACGGAAGGCGCGATACTGCATTCCATGAACCTTCTTCACCTTGCGATCGCCTGGGCTTGCGCTGAACCTGCACCCGACACTCCAGCCATGGTCACCCTCCACGTGGGAGTCCTTCTGGAAGCTGGTGTTCTCACCGACGTTGCCGCCGATGGTGCTGCGGGAGCGTGCAGCTGGACCGTATCGCAAGTGAACTGTCCGGCGAAAAACGCCGTGACTTTCCGGTGGGCAGGCGACGAGGGTTGGGAACTCTCCGGAACCACCACGCTACAACCTGGTGAATCAGGCACGGCCTTCGTTCTTGCGGCCGGCCCCGATCCTCGCGTCGAGTTGCTTTCGAAGAAGTCCCTGACATCGGACGATATTCAGACGCACCTCAGTCCTCTCGCGCCGCCGTTGACCAAAGAGCTTCTCGATCGCCTCGTTGCGCTGTCAGAGCACACCCAACCGAACGTCCGACGCGCCGCGGTTCAAAATTTGCACAGTTGGACGTGGGGTTCTGGGCTTGGTCCTCTTCCGGCCACCGCACCGGTTCCGGTTCCCGAAGGTTGGCTCACGGATCGTTCCGAGGACCCTTTCTGGGGCGTTCGGCGTGAATTGATCGATATCTTACGTGATTTCCGAGATCGCCAACGCGCCGACGAGGTGAGCACAGCCGTCGACCGGCTGATCCGGGATCCCGATCCTCGGGTTCAAAAGGCCGCACTTCTCGCACTCTCCTCGGTAAGCAAAAATGGACTGTTGGAGCCGGAGCGTGCGTGGGCCTCCGCGATACGCTCGATCGAAACTCCCGGACCGAGAGGACGGGCGGCGGTGATCACCCTCGCGCGCTTGGCGACTTCCTTGGACGCCGACGGCGACATCGATCCCGTCGCGGCGCTGGAGAAGATCCTCCAGCATCATCCTCGACTCGGATGGAAATTCTGGGCCGCATGGCGAAACGACATTCCCTTCCGTGAAGACTGGGCCTTTCAACTATTTTCTACAACTTCGGGCCTTCACAAAGGCTTGATCGTGCATTGGTCCAACACTGATCCCGACGGCCTAGCCGCTGTGCTTCGGCGTTGGGAGCCCGCGGCGCCGCATTCCGAGCGCTTCAACAGCACTTCCGGCTACCTCGGGAAGACCACCATCACTTCACTTCGCGAAGCGGCGGGTCTGCCCGAGTTAAAGTAGTTCTTTAGCGCCGGCAAAATGTGTCTTCACAAACTACACTTTAAAGTGTTGTAACGAACTAATTTCCCCAAGTTTGCCATCGCGGGTCAAAATGCGTCAACAGACCTGCGCTGCGCCTACACCATTTCCGTAAGTTCAGGGGAATTCATGTGGTCCATCCTATCGATCATCGCCTGCGGGCCCGCACAGGAAACCGATCCAAGCGAAAATTCGGACACGCAGCTGCCCTCGGAGTACATCTACGACGACACCGACGTCATCGTTCCGGATCAAACCCCTGAAGCCCTCGCCGCGGGCGTCGAAACCGCACTGGAGCGCGCGCTGGCGTTTACGCCGGGTCCCCTCTTTGATGCCTACGCCCTCGCCATGGAGGGCCAAAGCGACAATTGTCCCAACATGTACGCCGACGGCGACGCCTACTTTTGGTCGGACCAATGCACGAGCGACGACGGCACCTACTTCAGCGGCTATTCCTACGCTCAGGAGGGTACCGAATACGGTGACGAAGCGGATGCCAGTTACAAATCCTTTTACTCTGCAGCCACCATCACCAACGCCAACGGATACACCTTCAACGGAGCGGGAGGGGTCTACGACTACGTCGCCACGACGGAATTCGAAACGTCCCACTACTGGAATATTCGAGGCGCTTTTTCGTCTGACGAACCCTCACTGCTCGACAGCTGGCTAGCGGAAAACGCCAATCCCGACATCGAAGCCAGCGTGTACATCAATTCGCAGTATCCCACAGCGTCCCTCGACATTCGCCTGGACGGCGGATTTTCACCTCTGAGTGAAACCCTGGTGGCAGTCTCTTTTGACGACTTCCATTGGGCCGAATGGACGACCTGCCTCGGCGAGCCCGGCGGGTCAATCTCGTTAAGGTCCGAAGATGGGCTTTGGTACGACATTCTGTTCGACAACGTGATCGAATGGGACGACGAACAACCCACCACCGAGGAATGCGATGGTTGCGGTACGGCCTACTATTTGGGCGAGCCGGTCGGCCAAGTCTGCCCCAATTTCGACGTTCTGGCAGAGGTCACCCCATGAAACGACTTTCCCTGGTGATCGCGTTGGCCGGGTGCGGCTCCAGCGAAACCTCACCCGCGGAGGACGAAATTGTCGCGCCGATGAGCGACCTCGCCTTGCTCACCCGGATCAGCCTCGACGTTCGCGGAACCCGCCCCACGATTGCAGAATTAGAAGCGATCGAAGCAGATCCCAGCCAGCTCGATCCGATGATCGACAGCTTTTTGCACGACGATCGGTTCGGCGATCGCGTGGCATCGCTCTGGGGTGAAATTTACCTCACCGAAAGTGAAACTTGGCCCATCAACTTCGGGTCGATCGACGTGGAATTCAACCGAGCCGAGTTGATGGCATCGCTCGGCCGCGAGCCCCTCGAAATGCTCGGACATATCGCCAAAAACGACTTGCCGTACACCGAAGTCGTGACCGCCGACTGGACGATGGCCAATGAGGTTACCGCAGCCATTTTCCCCGTCGAACGCCCTGAGGGAGAAGGTTGGTTGTTGTCGCACTACACCGACAGCCGCCCTGCCGCGGGTGTGCTTTCGACCAACACCCTGTGGTGGCGCTACACCTCGTCCGACTCGAATGCCAATCGGAAGCGCGCTAATCAGGCGAGTCGCATTTTGCTCTGCCACAATTATCTGAATCGGCCGATCGAGTTCGATCGGAACGTCAACCTGCTCGACACCGAGGCGATCAATGACGCCATCCAAACCAACCCGGGATGCGTCAACTGCCACGTCAGCCTCGATCCCCTCGCGAGCTACTTTTTCGGATTCTGGTCCTACACCGACGCGGCATCCGAGCTCGCCGTCTACCATCCCGATCGCGAACGCCGATGGGAGGATTATACTGGTACACCGCCCGCATACTATGGCGAACCCGCTGCCGGCCTCCGAGATCTAGGCGATCAGATCGCCGGCGACAACCGCTTTATCGAATGCGCCGTAGAACAGTCCTGGGAACTCCTTCTTCGCCGAAAGGCCACCCTTTCCGATTCGGCGCAACTCACCGAAAACCGGGAGCAGTTCCTCGAAAATGGGCTTACGATCCGTTCACTGGTGCGCGCGGTGATCGACAGCCCAGAATACCGGTCAGGTCCCACCGACGCCGACGGCTATGTCGACAAAAAGATGGTTACCCCGGACCTTCTCGGGACACAGGTGGAGGACCTTACCGGGTTCCAATGGCGTTCCAATGGGTACGACCTTCTAAAGTCGGATGAAGCCGGGTTCCGAACGTTGGCGGGCGGGGCCGACGGCTACTACGTGACCAAGAACGCAGATAGCCCAAATGCGACCATTGTTTTAGTGCAAGAACGTCTGGCACAAGCGGCGTCCGCCTACATCGTCGAAGCAGATTCGACGAGCGAAACGCCAACTCTATTCACTGAGGTCGACTTCACCGAAACCCCTGATACAAACCGAGATGCCATGGTGGCGCAGCTGCAATTGCTCCACTTCCGAATCTTTGGAACCCGAATTGCCGCCGATGGCCCAGAGGTTGCGGCCAATCTTGATCTGTGGAGTGAGCTTTACACCGTGGAAGGGGACATCGAAATGGCCTGGACTGGCGTTTTGAGCGCTCTTCTCCGCGATCCCGACTTCCTGTTGTACTGAGGACGCCATGACCACCCGACGCCAATTTTTGTACGGTGCCGCGGCGATGGCTGCAGCCACGGGAATTCCGTTACAAGCGATCAAAGCCCAGGAATCCAACAACCGGAAGTTCATTTTCGTGTTCAATCCCGGCGGGTGGGACCCCACCCGGGTGCTCGCGACCCCCTTTGGAAACCCTAACGTGGCCATGGAGGCGGACTCTGAGCTCTCCACGATCGCCGGGCTTCCGTTCGTCGATCACCCGCTCCGTCCATCGGTGCGCTCGTTCTTCGAACTTAATGCGGATCGAAGCGTGATCTTCAACGGCATGATGGTTCGCTCGATCGCGCACGACATCTGCACCATGATCGCCCTTACCGGAACTTCGGACGGAACTTCTCCCGATTGGCCTGCGGTGATGGCCGCCCGCCAGCGCGAGTCGTTCACTCTGCCGCACCTCGTCATCGATGGACCCAGCTTTCCGGGGGATCTTGGCGTGGCGGTCGCGCGCACCGGCACGGCGGGTCAACTCGATCTACTCACGTCAGGCGACGCCTTGGAGTGGACGGATACCCCCATTCGACGCCTGAAGCATCCCTCCGAAAGCCTGATCGATCGCTACCTGCAGCGCCGCTCCCGAGCCCGGGCGGACTCCGCTCGCGGCTCTCTGGATCAGTCGTTGTCGCGAGATGTGCAGTTGTCTCTTGAGAAAGCGCAATCCTTGAAAGACCTCCGGTACTCGATGAACTTCAATGTCGGTGGCGAACTTTCCGACCAGATCGATCTAGCCGTTGCAGCGCTCGCAGGCGGAGTTTCTCGATGCGTTTCGATTGCGCATACCGGCGGGGTCGGTTGGGATACCCACGCCAATAACGACGCCACCCAGACGGTACTTTGGGAAAGCCTTTTCCAGGGATTGGCCCTCCTGATGCAACAGCTGGATTCCACGCCCGGAACCAGTTCGCCCACCCTGGCCGAGGAAACCACCGTGGTCGTCATCTCCGAAATGGGCCGAACGCCCATGCTCAACGGAACGATCGGCAAGGATCATTGGCCGTACACCAGCGCCCTGTTGATCGGAGCCGGCCTGCAAGGTGGACGTGCTATCGGCGGATTTGATTCGAGCTTTTACGGCGATCCGGTGGATCCCGCCAGTGGAGAGTCTTCCGCCTCGGGCCAGGTTCTATCCGCCGAAAGTCTCGGCGCAACGCTGCTCACCATGGCCGATATCGATCCCGACGAATACATCGCCGGGGTGGCGCCCATCACAGGCATTCTCACGTGAAACGGTGGTTTCTAGCGCTGTTGCTGGGGTGTGGCAACCCTGCCGACACGGACGCCCTGGTCGAATGTGACGATGCGCCCGTTGTCACCTGGGACAACTTCGGTGCGGGTTTCGTCCTCGAGAATTGCCAACCTTGCCATGCAAGCAGCGCCGCCGATCGGCACGATGCCCCCGAAGACGTGATCTTCGACTCGGAAGCAGATGTCGCCCTTTGGGCGCAGGAAATTCTCGAAAGGGCGGCAAGCGAGGACCCCACCATGCCGCCGCAAGGTGGGGTCGAGGAGGACGATCGAATTCGGCTTGCGACCTGGCTTACCTGCTATCCACCGGTCGCTCAGTAGGTGTCGGCCCAGACCGTCAGGACGTCGTAGTCACCCAAGGAATCGTACCCCACGAAATCGACCGTATAATCGTCATAGTACGGATCGAGGTAGGTGTCCGCGCTGAACCATTCCACGGTCCAGAAGTACGGATCGTCGGTCGAGTCAAGCTCGAAAGAATCCGCCAACTCCCCTGTGTATTCGTCGTAGACGTCCGCCCACACTTCGACCACATCGTACACGCCGTCGGCGTCATCGACGCTGGCCTCAAACAGCCAAACCTCCTCATCGTAAGCGTAATCCCAGAACACGCCGGCATAGGCGTCGTACACTTCAGGGAGCGCATTCAGCGGTTCCTCATATTCTTCGTACACTTCCACCCAAACGGTGTCGTACCCGTAGTCGCCCAGCGCATCATAAGCGACGATGTCGACGGTGTATTGGTCATAAAAGGGGTCGAGGATGGTGGAGTAGCCCAACCATTCCGACGACCAAAAGGCGGGGTCACCGGTATCTTCCAGCTGGAAGGAGTCGACCAAGTCGCCGGTGTACTCATCGTACACATCGGCCCACACCTCAACCACATCGTAGACGCCGTCCGGGTCGCCGACCACGGCTTCAAACGTCCAGACGTCATCGTTTGCGTAACTGTCCCAGGAGACGCCACCGTAGGCGTCGATCACGTAAGGGGCAGCGTTGTAATCGTCGTAATCATCATAGTCGTCATCGTTATCGTCGTAGTCGTCATATCCATCGCCGTAATTTGACGATCCATCGTGTGGCTCGGCGCCGCCGGACCCATTGGGGACCTCCTCGTCAAAACAGCCGGTGGTGATGGTCAGAACAAGGAGGGGAAGACCGAGGAACTTCGCGCGCATAGCATCTCCATTGCAGTTCGGGCTGGAGACGCGCCAAGGCAGAGATCATTCAACCGATGACAAATCGAGACCTCAACTCAGCAACGAAATGGCCTCCTTCTCCGAAATCTGGCGTCCTTCGCGCTCAAACGGAATCACAAACCGGCAACCGTTCCGCCACTGGTCGCAGCCCCAAGCGGATTTCCCGCGGACAATCTTCCCGTTTTTGCAGGAAGGGCAGGTACGCCCGACCACGGTGGCGATTTCTTCCCGATGATCCGTTCGGTCGCTTCGCTCGGGGCGATCTGCAAACGCAAAACTGACCTTTCCCTCCTTCCATTCCAGAGCTGCATCGAAGGGTTTCCCGGCTTTGCTCTTGAATCCTTTCACAGGATCGGTGCGGCCGGAAGTAATCAACTGCTTTACCATTTTGGCGCTGATCTTTCGTTTGGCGATGATCTTAAACACCACAAACGAACATTCTCGGCCGGTTTCACAGGAAAACGCCATCCGGCCCTCGCGAACGGGGGTTCCACACACCGGGCATTTTCCAAGGATCGGCGCCGGAGTCTTGTCGCTCACCTCGGCGGGAGGAGGCGCCGCCGAAGCGATCGCATCGATCATCCCCTTCAGGTGTTGGGCGACGTCACCCATGAATTTCGCACGGGTTTCCTTGTGTTCGGCGATCCCAGCGAGCCGCGCCTCCCAACGGCCGGTCAATTCGGCGCTCTTTAGCTCCATAATAGGCACTGCTGCAATCAACGAAATACCTCGCGCCAACGCGCGGAGATCTCTCCCCTTGCGTTCGATGTATTTCCGATCGAGCAACGTCTGAAGGATATCCGCGCGAGTGGCGGGAGTTCCCAAGCCGGCACTTCGCATCGCGCGCTTCAGTTCTGCATCGTCCAGTGCTTTGCCTGCGGTCTCCATTGCCCGCAGCAAAGTGGCATCATTGTACGGCCTTGGCGGCTGGGTTTTACCTTCGACGACCTTGGTTTCCACCGCTAGGGCTGGATCGTCAGTATCCACCGGTGGCAGGTCCACATCCCTGCTTCGGCCTGGAGGATCAACGGCCCGCCAACCCTGTTCGCGGCACACTCTGCCTCGGGACCGGTATTTCAACGGCAGTGAAATATCCGCAGGAAGCTCCAACTCCGGTTGAATCGCCACGATCAAAGTGGTGACGTCAAACACCGCATCCGGTGAAAGCGCCGCTAAAAACCGACGCGCGACCAGATCAAAGATCCGGCGCTCGTCGGCATCCAGGCGCTCAGGGTTCGGCGTCTTGCCCGTCGGCAGAATGGCATGATGGTCGCCGACTTCGCTCGCATCGACGACCCTTTTTCCGGGGTTGATCGGGTGCGCCAACAGATCGTTCGCGAACGACTGATAGATCGACAACCGACCGATCCCTTGTACAATCTTCGGCAATTCGGGAATCTGATCCGGCGTAATGAATCGAGCGTCCGTTCGCGGATAAGTGATCAGTTTGTGCTTTTCATAGAGGGCTTGCGCCACCGCGAGAGTTTGCTGCGCTGAAAGCCCATAACGCTCGTTAGCCCGGCGTTGTAGGCTGGTCAGATCGTAGAGTAGCGGAGGCTGCTCGCGGGTGCGTTTGCGTTCGGCATGCACCACAGCGCCAGTTCTTCCCTGGGTTGCCGCGGCGATCGCCTTGGCATGAGCTTCCACCGACAGGCGCTCGGCGGGGGCCGCCTCCTCCTCTTCCTCCTTTCGCTCCTTGGTTTCGGTGGGTCCTTGAAACCAGGTACCCTCCCAACGATGCTCGCCCGAGGCAAAATTCGCTTTAATCTGCCAATACGGCTCGGGAACAAAGTCAGCGATCTCCCGATCGCGCGCGACGATCATTGCCAATGTCGGAGTTTGTACACGTCCAACCGAAAGAAGTTGCTCCCCTCCGGCGTTACGCGCCAGACAGGTCAATGCGCGGGTCGCATTGAGACCGACCAACCAATCCGCTTCCGAGCGGCATCTTGCCGCATCGGCGAGGTCGTCGAATTCCTTTCCCGGGCGAAGTCGAGCCCACGCCTGCTGAATCGCTTCATCGGTCAGCGACGAAACCCACAGACGAGAGAAGGGTCGGTCACAACCGGACAACTCATAGACGTACCGAAAGATCAGTTCGCCTTCACGGCCGGCGTCGCATGCGTTGACCACGTCCTTGGTCGAACGATCCTTGAGCAACGCCCGTAAATGCTTCCAATGGTCGGAGACCCCCGACCGCAACCGAAGCTCAAATTTCTCGGGGATCATCGGCAAGGTGTCAAACGACCACCTCTTCCAACGTCCATCATAGTGAGCTGGATCCTCCAGTTCCGCGAGATGGCCGATGCACCAACTGATGCGCAAACCTTCGCCCTCGAACCAGGCATCCTTCTTTGTAGAAGCACCGAGAACGCGCGCAAGATCCCTTGCCACCGATGGTTTTTCCGCGATCACCAACCGCATCGAGCGCCGATTCCCCGTTTGACTGTTCAACCGGTTATCCCGATCGGACAACCTGACTCGCTGCGGGTGGCGTTTTCGCCTGAGATCACACCGCAGAACCTGATCCGGCTCGAACCGGCGGAGGAAAGCGAGATGTCTGAGAAACTGCCCACCCACGGCAGCCGACGGATTGTCGTCGGCCCCATGAAAATCCCCATGCGTGAAATCTCGCTGACGAACGGCGAAATTTTCCGAACCTACGACACCTCAGGCCCCGAAGGCGAGCTGCCCAAGATTCGAGAAGAGTGGGTTCGAATCCGCGAACAGCGGGGCGACACCAACTTTTCGCAAATGCACTACGCCCGCGCCGGACGCATCACCGAAGAGATGGCGTTTGTCGCCGCTCGCGAGGGATTTGCGCCCGAGTTCGTTCGCAAAGAAATCGCCGA
>SYKL01000238.1 GCA_005797785.1 Pseudomonadota bacterium
CTGGGGCGGCGATCACCACCGCGGTTTTCCAGGGGCCGCCTCGGGCCAGCAAAAACAGGTGACCCAACACCACCATCACCACCGGCATCGAAAACAGGTGTTGGTGGGTGATTTCCAAGAGGTAGCGGGGGGTCTTTTCGACCGCGATCACCATCGCGTCCGGATCGTCATTGCCCAAATAATACGCGGACACCGAAGCGAATTTCAATCCCAGCGAATCCCAATACAAAAGCAGTGCGGTGGCAAACCCGAGCACGGTCAACAGATTGAACGACAGGTACAGCGCCTTAGCGCCGGTACTCAACCGGGCGAGAGTGCCGCTACGGCCTTGAAAGTCGCGCATCGGGAGTCCTGGCGTGCGGACGAGCCTCGCGCACCTGCCACCCTTAACGGACTACCAGCTGCCGATCACCCGGCGCCAACGGCCCGCGGACACACGAACACGGCCGCTCACCGCGAGCTCTTTTAGAACGCCGACAATTTCAAGCGGCGTCAAATCCGGGTATTGGGCGCGGGCGCGGTGGCGAAGGCCGGTGACCAACACGTCTTCGCGCAGCCCTTGATCGAGATACTCGGACAAGCGCTCCAACACCTGCTCAGAAAGCCACTTGTGGCGATCTTGATCGACGAATTTCACAGGTGCCTGGCGAGGAAGTTTGGGCGCGGCGGGAGCGCGCTCGCCGGGAACGCGCGGAGATGCCGCAGCTTTGGTCCGCTTTGGCTCTTCCGGAGAAGCCGTCTTGTGCACGCGGTGCACCACCATCTGTTGCTCCATGGCGGTGACTGCGGCGGGCTCCTCGGTGGCCCAACGCTCGACGATCGCCGAGAGTTTTGCGCGGTAGTTGGCGCGCACTTCGGCTTGTTTGGCAACGGCGGCCCGGAGGGCGGCCGGGGCCATCGCAGGCTCCACCTTTTCAAATTCGGCGATGATCTCTTCGATCTGAACGCCGTGGAGCAGGTCGGACAACTCCCGCGGCATCCGATTTGCAAAATCCTGAAACTGACCCCGCAATGCCTTTGGTAAGAACTCGGCATCGGCAAAAGCGACCATGTCGGCGATCGTCGGTCCGGAGAGCTGGGTGACCGGTGCACGGACCGCATCTTGAACCACAATGTTCAACATTACGGGATCAAGCTGACGCAATTGGTCGATATGGACGCGACGACTCACGGAGGCTCCGGGATGGGGTTCGGGATATCAAGCGAGCGAACGGTGGGGAACCGATGCGCATCACGCGGGTATATACACGAACAGGGGACAAAGGACAGACCGGACTCGTCGGTGGCGAGCGCGTGGGCAAGGATCATGCCCGAATCGAAGCGTATGGCGCCGTAGATGAACTGAACGCCATTTTAGGAATTGTGAGATCATTCACCCGGGAGGCGAACGCTGCCCTGGAAACGGTGGAGCGGATCGACGCCGTGCTCGGCACCATTCAGAATGAACTGTTCAATGTCGGCGCGGACTTGGCGACTCCGCCGAAGGATCGTTGGCCGGGAATGCATCGAATCGGCGACGCCGAGGTCTCTCGACTGGAAGAGTGGTGCGACTCCTTCAATGAAACCTTGGAGCCGCTGGTGAACTTTATCCTGCCTGGAGGCGGAAAAGTAGGCGCCTTCTTGCATCAAGCGCGCACGGTCTGTCGGCGCGCGGAGCGGGGTTTGGTGCGGTTGATGCGGGAAGAGCCGGAAACCGGTGAGGACTGCATGCGGTACCTCAACCGGTTGTCCGACTTCCTGTTCGTGCTGGGGCGCTGGGCGGCGAAAGAGCTCGGAGAGCCGGAGATCTTGTGGCAGCAGCCGCGGCGCGCGAAAGAACCCTGATCAGTACTTTGGACCGTTTTCGGGAGGGACAAAGGGCGGAATCGGATATTTGATCAGCTCCTGTAGCACTTCAGAGATGACGCAGCCGACAAAGGTGCCCAGTGCAGCTTCCTTGACAACCGCTGCGCCCACACCGGTCGCCGCCACTCCACCCGCCGCCGAGACCACGGTAATGGTGGTTTCCTGGACCCATTCGGCGTCAAAAAAGCCGTCTTCCTCTGGCTCGGCGGCCATGGGGGTTTGGGTGTTGCCGTCGGCGTCCCAGGTGCCCTCGGCGTCCGGATTTTGCAGCCAACCGCGGCCGGTGGTCCGGCTGACCGCGGCATAGCCCTTGTCGACGAGGATGCCGGGGGATTTCGCGGAGAGCCCCACCTCAGCCACCTGCCAATCGCGGTACTTGATCTTGGCCTTGCCCCAAGACTCCGTGCCGTCGACGGTGAGCGGCAAGGTGACCTGGGCCAGCAGCCGTTGGCCCTTGAGGCAGCCGTCGGCGATGGTTCCTCGGCAGGTTTCCGCCGTGATCAGGTAGCCGTCCAGGCGATCGATGTCGGTGCGACGGGTAACCGCCATCAAGCATTTCTTCGTTTGATCGCCGATCGGGAGCGTACACCCTTCTGAAGAAACCACCGTCTGCCGATCGGTCTCCATCCGGTCCAGCCATTCGTCCGCGTTGAAAGTGGCAGCCTGCGCAGAAAAAGCAATAAGAAAGCTTAACATGACAACCTCGACATCGCGTCATTGCGATGTGGGCTCTATACCTGCATGCCGAGTCGGCCATTGTTTCGTAGTGTTTCGTTCCACATAGTAAACGGGTTTACCATTGACGTGGGCGGTCTCGCGCCCACGAAGATCCCCGGGAACTACCCCTCCCCATTGTGTTCGAGCAGGATGTCACCACCGACGCTGAGGCGGTCCACAAACGCCTCAGCCGTTTCAGGAGCGAGGAAGCGATTGTAGGCGATGTAGACGTCCGAATCTACCGTTTCCAGACCCGGCAGTTCGATGTCGGCGCACTCCAAATACGTGATCGATAGACTGCCGACCCGCGACAGGGACCCCAAGCCCGGGACGCCGTCCATCGGCTCGCCGCTGAGTTCGAACCGACCACCCACTGTCTGGAGGCCAGGCATTCCGTGCTCCCAAATGCTATAGTTGGAATCCAACACCAGGTCCGCACCCACCTCGGTCAGCGCATTCAACTCGATAAAATGCAGATAGGAATCCCCGATCACCAAGAGGCTTCCCTCGATCCGGGTGAGGGCATTGAATCCAAGGGTGGTTCCGCTCTCGTGGTAGTCCAAGTCGCCGCGGATGGTCGTCAATGCGGGGAAATCCGCGTAGGAGCGATAGAGGCGCACTGAGCCACCGACCGTTTCCAAAGCGGCCATGCTCCCCGGCTCAAGTTCGTCGAGGTTCGAATTGGAGGTCAGCGTAAGGTCGCCTCCAATCGTCCGAAGCGATGACAAGCCTAGCAGATTTTCGAGCGAGGGGTTGCTCTGGACGGTCACGCTTCCCCCCACGGTCACCAGCCCGGCGAGACCATCGAGGGTACCCAAATCCTCGTTTTGAATCAGGTTCACGTCGCCGTCGACGGCGACCACGCACCCAAGCGCAGCGAGATCTGCGTCCGAAACGCGGCTCGGTTCCTCCGCTTCGAACACATTGCCGGCCACGCAAACCGGGAGGTCGTCCGCGCACACGTCGCGCAGATTTTCCAAGGTCACATCGCCGTCAAAGGTCAGACAATCTTCCGGGCGATCCGCCGAGACTTCGCTGGTGTCGTCGGCGGAATCTCCGGATCCACAGGCCGCGAGGAGAAGCATCGCAGAGCACAGGAACCGGTGTCGTGGCATGGAAGCCCCTCGCTGATTCGGCCCAATGGCGCCGAGAAGTGGTATCCCAAGCCACATACCCGGTGTGGGACGTTGCAAATTTGGCAAATGTTGTCAGGCGCTGGGGCAACGCTCAGATCGTCAAGCGCGTCTACCATCGGTGGCACGACTTCTGCAGGGCACCGCGCGAGGTGTCCATGTTCAAAAAGCTCTTTCGTGTTCCGCCCGCAGGCTCCATTGCCCTGGTCGATACCGCCCTCGGCGGCGCGTCCGGTGCTCCATTCCCGCCACGCGACTACCTGCTGATCGACGCAAAGCTTGGGGAAAAACGGTGGTCCGACGAGGAGGCGCTCACCGAGCGAATTGCCGAGTTGGTTCAGCGTTCGATCAGCGATCGGTACCCCAAACCGGGCACCGCCCGCCGGGATGCACATCCCAAGTCGCACGGCTGCGTGCACGCCCAGTTTGTGGTCGAGCCTGCCCTGCCGCTCAGCCTGGCTCAAGGGGTGTTCATACCAGGAGTCGCTTACAAGGCTTGGCTTCGGTTCTCCAACGGAAATGGTGACCCCACCCGCCCGGACAGCGACGGAGATGGTCGCGGGGTGGGAATAAAACTGATGGGGGTTCCAGGGAATAAGCTGCTTGCTTCGGAGGTTCATGCCAACACCCAGGACTTTGTGCTGATCACTCATCCGACGTTTTTTGCGGATGATCCGGCCCGATATGCGGCATTGATCGAGCGCGGCACGAGCGCCAGTGCCTTTGTGGCCGCGACCGCGCCGCTGGCCTTGGGGTGGAAAGGAATGTGGATCGCCAAAAAGATGCGTTCGAAGCGGATCGCGTCGCCGTTGGAGGAACGCTATTGGTCCACGGTGCCTTTCAGCCACGGCAGCGGCGCCGGGCGCCGGGCGGTCAAGTACTCGATTCGTCCCTCCGTGGTCGGTGTGTCCACCATCCCTCGAAACCCCCGCCCGGACTACCTCCGCGAAGCAATGGAGGCTGCGTTAGCCACGGGGGAGGCGCACTTTGACTTCCTGATTCAGGTTCGGGTGGAGGGGATGAGCGTGGAGGATTCTCGGGTGGAATGGCTGGAAAACGAAGCCCCGTTCGTTAAGGTCGCGACCATCATCATTCCAAGCCAGATTTTCAACACGCCCGCCCAGGACGCCTTTGGCGAGGCGCTGTCCTTCACGCCGTGGCACGCTCTGCCCGAGCATCGGCCGTTGGGAGGGGTAAATCGTATTCGTAAGGTGGTTTATGAAGCGGTGTCCGAACTCCGCCATCGACTCAATGGCACCGAACGACGGGAACCCACTGGCGATGAACGGTTTGACCCTTCCGAGTGAGGCTCCATCACATTGACATGCCGTTCCTTCACTTCGATGGATCCCCCCGTCGTCGGCCCAACTGGTAAAGCGAGTTGACGATCCGCGGACGCGGCTGCGGCAGCGGGCGGAAGGGCGCCGAAGGCGGTCGCGGCTTGTCCGCGACGAAACCCCTGAAGCACGCGGTCGGCCGTCAGGCCGAGCCGCCCGGAGGCCGTTTACAAGTGAAAACTCTGGAGGGTTCGGGATTTTTGAGTGGTGCATGGCCCCTCACTTGAGCCACCGTGGTTCAGGAGGTCCCTATGGGCTACGGTTATCGCAATGCACCTTTGACTTGTTCTGCTCCCACTGCCTCTTCTGCTTCGCCGGTGTCCGCGCCGGCCGTGAGCAACCAATCGAACGCCGCGAATATGAACCGCGTGCAACCTACGGAAACGAGCACGCTGGCGCCGAGCACGCAGACGTTTACGCCGGCGAACGCGACCAGCACTGTCGCTTGTCCGCCGCTGACCGCCGAGCAGCTGATCTGCCCTCCGGGGGTGGCGCCGACTGCGCAAGCGCCCACTGCGCAAGGTCCGGCGCGGGTGAACGCGCCCACGGCCCACCGCTCCGGCGCCACCCCGGCTCCGACGGGCGCGCCACATGCTTCGGGCGGACACGCCGGCTGGATCGATCGCTCGCTGGGTCTCAATCCGAACCGCACCTTCGCCGAGGCCGCTGCCGACGGCCTTGGGTATGGACCAACGGGGGTTTTCGGAAGGCCGGCGCGACGGGGCGAGAGCGATTTGGTCACCGCGGGCCGCGGCTTGGGCGCAGCGGCAGTGTCCCCACTGCTGGGGCTGGGCATGCTCTGGGGCCACCTCGGGGACGAGATCAACCACGGCCCCAGCTTGCTGCATGGCGTCTTCGATCGCTGAGCCCGTGCCCAGGGTCAGCCTACAGCACAAA
>SYKL01000027.1 GCA_005797785.1 Pseudomonadota bacterium
AACCTCGCTACGCTCGCCCTCCGGTCGGCTGGCGCGGAGATCTCCGCGCCAGCCGACCGGAGGGCGAGCGTAGCGAGGTTCGAGCTTGCGAGAACGGAGGGCGAAGGCCCGACCCCGCAGGGGGGCGACCCGCAAGGGGGGCGCCCGATAGACAATCAGATTTACTATTTCACCGGTTGGCAGGTGACGCTGCTGTCCGCGGCTTTGAACAGAAGCGCGCCGGAGCAGCTGGAATAAAGCTTCTTCAAACCAGCTTCGTCGAACACCTGTTCGCCGACCGTCAGCGTGCCGCCCGGAGCGAGGACCAGGCTGGAGCGCTGTTGAATGACGTGGGCGGCTTCATGGGCCGCGGTGTGCAGGTCGGGGCCCGACTTCTGGGCGGCAGGCTCTTCTTTGACCGGCTCTTCTTTGACCGGATCGAGCTTGATGACGGGATCGGGAAGGATGAGCAGATCGCTGTCGTCGGAGAACGTCATCGAGGAGACCCGCATCGAATGGATCCGAGCACCCTCTTTTCCGATGACTTGGAAGGTGGCTTTTCCGCAGATTTCGATGCTGCCTTCGAGGGTGCTGATCTCGTTGCCGTCCACCGAAAATAGCGAGACGTCGTTGAGGAGGAGATTGCCGCCGTTGATGGTGACGTTGGAACCGCCCAGGGTGACGGAGGCGTTGTCGTTGAGGGTGAGACTCCCGCCGTTGATCGCAATGGTGGAGTTGCCGAAGCCGAAATGAGCGTTGTCGTGCAGGTCGAAGTTTCCGTCGTCGATCAAAAGCACCGAAGCTTCGCTTTGGAAGGTGGCATTGATGTCCAGCGAGAGGTCGCCGCCGCTGACATTGAGGAAGGAGCCAGAGGACGAGACCGTACCGTCGAAAACGACGTCGCCCTGGACAGTGATGTCGGACTTCGTCATGGAGAAGGCGGTATTGTCGTTGAGTTCGAGGTTGCCGTCGTTCACATTGAAGGAAGAGTCCACGACACTGAGGACGGACTTGTCGGCGAGAACGAGGTCTCCGCCGTTGATGGTGATGGAGGAACTTGAGAAGGAGGGGTCGACCGAGCCGGAAAACAGGACGCTTCCATCTTGTACGGTGAGATCGGACGCCTTGGAGTAAAAGGCCGATTGGTCAGCCAGGATGAAGTCGCCGCCCTTCACGCGCAGCGAGGAATCCGCGAAAGTGAGTGTGGCGTCGTCCAGGACGTACATGTTCCCGTCTTTGATCACCCCCGACGTGTTCGAAAACGAAGGGGAGACGGACTCGGAGAACTGCACATTGCCGTCGTTGACGGTGAATGAGGAATCCTCGGAGCTGAAACCCGATTTGCCGGACAGGAGCAAGTCGCCGCCTTTCACGGTGAAGCTGGAGTCCTTGAACAGGCTTTGGGAGGCGTCGTTAAAGCTCAACGAGCCGCCATTGACCAGGAGATCGCTGCTGGAGAGGGTCACGTTGGCGTTGTCGTTGAGGTCGAGATTGCCGCCTTTGACTTCAAAAACAGAGTTGTCGGCGAAAATGGCGGACGCGCCATCGCTGTTGACGTTGCCGTTCTTGACCTGGAAGTCGCTGTCGACCATCGACCAGGAGGCGCTGTCCATCAGGTTGAGATTTCCGCCATTGATCCGGCCGTACATTCCGGACTGGTGCGTCGCTGAGGTGTTGCGCACGATGACGCTGCCGATGGATACGTCAAAGCGTCCCTTTTGGAGGCTGTACAGCCCGCCTCCGTTGAAATCGGCGACCCCGTCCTTCGTGCCCTTGATCTGGAAGTTCACGCCGTCCATGGAGAGCCACCCATTGCGCGGCGTTCCGAAGCTCAACACGTTGGTGGCGTCGGGCTTCACCGTCAGATCGCCACCGACAAGCCCGGTGTCCGTTACCGTGCCGGTGTACTTCACGTCCCCCGCCTTGAGCCCAAGGATCGACAGGTCAAAGGATTGTTTGGCCGCGAAAGCTGCAGATGAACCAAACAAAGCGATGAGGACCAGGGACCGTTTCATAGGGAGACTCCATGTTCAGAACGCGGCGATGTACCGCAAACCGGGCGCGGTCGCCACGAGAATAAACGGCGTGAAGGGCGTGGCATGAGTTTACGTCCGTTAGGGGGGGAAATCGCCGATTGAGGTCGTTGAGAAACCTCACGACCGGTGTTGAGACTGCCCGGAACCCAACACCGCCACAATCGAGCAGAGGCGTGCGGGGGGGGGGGGCCCGGATCCAGACAGAATGTTGCAGCTTGTAGTGAGATTGCTCCGACGTTCTGGACCTAGACAGTGGCGGTTATTTGGTGCCTACTCCGGGCGAAAATGAACCCGCTCAGTTGGGGGGACAAGTGAAGGCACGTTGGTTGGTCGGCGGTACGACGGCTCTGTGGCTTTTGGGGTGTGGGTTTCTAAAAAAAGATGAGCCGGAGGCATCGGACGAGGAGCTTCCTTCTGAGGAAACCGAAGACACCAGCGAGCCCGACGACACCAGCGAGCCCGAAGACACCAGCGAGCCCGAAGATACCAGCGAACCCGACGAAATGGTGCCCGCTTTCCTTGAGATCAGTGGGTACTTTGCCTGGAATCCGAACAACGATTCCGTGATTCCCTACTCGGTGGACGGTGATGTCCAAAATCCGGTGGTCATTCTGACGTTGATCGATGAGGGTGACGAGAGTTGCGACATCTGGCTCACCGCAGAAGGCGACGACATCGACACCGTCGTGTGGGAACAGACCGAGGAGGGTTTCGACGGTGAGTCGTACGATATCGTACACGTGGGCTTCTATTTAACGCCAGAAAACTACACTATGACCACCGACTGCGACCTCAGTTCCGGAAGCCTGGATGAGCTGTTGGGCGACGGCGGGTGGGGCGTGGGCGTGGGCAACCTTCGCGGCGACATCGCGGACGTTTGGGTCGACGAATTGGAAAGCAATCCGGACTTACAAGAGGCTTACGACCAGCTGCTTGGCGCCGGCGCCAAGACGTCGATCGGGTATGCTGGGTTCAACACGGCCTTTGTGTACGAGCTCACCGGTGACGATGAGGTGGTCTTTGACGCCGACGGCGCCCCGGTCCCCCTCGAACCCGAGGGCCACGGCGACCTGCCGCTGCCGCACGGTGTCTATGAGGTGTCGGCTTGGGGCCGGCTGGTGTTTAACTAGTTGGGGTTTGGCCGGCCTTGAACCGATCGGAGGGGGCATCGACGGCCAGCAAAACGTGTCGGCGAGCAGATCGTCAACCTCCTTGACGATCTGCCGGCTCGCGCTACACCGCGCTGACGAATGTGGACGGGCTCGCCGGCTTGGTGTCCGTTTCCTTCTCGTCCCTGCGGATCAGCAGCAACGACGACCTGACGAACCTGGACGGGCTTGCCGGACTGACGTCGGTTGGGACCCTGTCCATTTGGAGAAACGATGCGTTGACGGATGTCGACGGGCTGGCGCACATCACGTCGAATGGCACCATCACCATTCAGGGCAACGACAACCTGGCGAACCTGGACGGACTGGCAGGAGTGACGACGATCCAGGGCTACCTGTCGATCTATAACAACGACGCATTGACCGACCTCGATGGGCTTGTCGGATTGACTTCAGTCAGTGGGAATGTGGGGATCGGCAAGAACGATGCCTTGACGAACGTGGACGGGCTCGGTGGGGTGACCTACATCGGCGGTAACCTGAAGATCAAGGACAATCCCAACCTTCCGACGGCGTTTGCTCAAGCGTTGGCGATCACCATCGACACCATTGTGGGTACGGTCACCGTGGAGAACAATGGGCCGTAGGGGCTGGAAGTTGCCGCGCGCGTCGAGCGTACGAGAAGGTGCTGACGCCGGACGAACCTGTGTGCCTGAGGAGGTCGTGGATGACATCGATCGAGGCAACACTGGGGCCGATCATCTCGTCGGTTGAACCAATGGTATGGCTTGCGCGCGCCAAGCCTCAGCGCTGCGAAGCGGTGGCACGGTATCGGGTAGGCCCACCAGATAGGTCTGCACACTGATCCGTTGGCCATCGGTCATCGCTGTGACATCGCCGACGAAGGACAGCCCCATCACGCGCCGGCATTCGCCGCAGGTGACCTTGTGCACCAAAAGCCGGTTGTGCTCCAGCGCGACGTAGGAAGTTGTGCTCCAATATTCGGCGGTCTTGGGCTCTGAGAGCACCGTCGAGGTACTCGGTGGGTCATGCAACGCATCCGCCATTTGGTAGACGCCCACCACGGTTCCGGTTGGGGAGCAGAGGATCGTTCCCGGCATGGCCAGCGTCGCGGGCTGATCCGCCGTCGCCGCGGGATCACATGGCCCACCCAGAGCTTGAAACCCCGCAGGTAACGGCGAGTAGGAGACGCGGGCGGCGTCCTCAACGGCGACCACCGCGCTGTCGGCGCCCACGCACTCCCGGAGGGCCGTAGCGCAGGCCTCCGGGCACACGTTGCAGCCATTTCCGGGCGCATCGCCACTGCAGAAGTGGTCGCATTCCGTCAGGCATTCCTCGTTTTTTTCACCGCAATTCGCGAGCGGCGTCGCCATGTCGCCCAGCGCCAGCGGCCCTAAGCCCAGGCATTCCAGGTGGTCGCGATCCGTCTCGGCGTTGATCCTCCACCTTCCTCCGACTTTCCGAAGCGCAACCACGGTCTCGCCTACCCCTTGCTCGATGGGCTCGGCAGACCGGCGAAGGTAAGCGTGGTCGGACGGACTGCCTTGGGGCGGCGATCTCCACCATATTCCTCGGTCGACCAACACCACGTGGTTTTCGGTTGCGTAAATCGGCTGAAGCTCGGCAATGAATACCCCCGCGGAGCCATTCATCACCGGCTCGCGTGCCGAGCGCAGCTGCGCCAGGGAGAAGTTGGGGGCCCCGTGAAAGCAAGCCAGAGTTTCGGTGTAAGTACCGAAATAGGTCGCCGGGTCCCCTGAGTTGTAGGCGCGGATCGCCTCGCGATAGGCGGCCATGGCTTCTGTTGCCTCGATCTCACCGGGTTTACCAGCCGCCGACCCGGGTTGTACGCACCCGGCGATGATCCAGAGCCCCCAGACGACCGCTTGAGTTCTGTTCGCCATGAGTACGTCTCCCTCCGTCTGTGTCAGCGCTGAATGTTCGCCCCGAGCCCTACCGTTCCATAGACACGTCGCCGGCCATCTTTCCTCCCTTCAAGCTCGGAATCCGAGCGAGCACTTTGGCTTTTTCGTCCGGCGTTAGCTTTACTTCGGCGACCACGCGTCGCGCCTCGTCTTGGAGCCTTGCATCGGGCATCGGCGCTTCCGTCTCAACGTCGCAGTACGCAAATCGCGGTTGGTCTTCGAGCAGCACGGCCAGGGCGTCGCGCCGGATGACCGCAATCTCGGGCGCAAACGCGTCCCCCGCATCCCGCGCAACGTCGGTTTTCTTCAGCGTTTCCACGACTACGCCCGTGCCCAGGCCGCTACAGCCGCCGTAATCCCAGGTGCGCTGCTCCCAGACTGCCCACCCCACGTTTTGCGCGCTACCGTACACCGACACCATCAGCTCGATGAACCGGTCGTCCGCCGGCTCTGGCGTGAGTTTCGCCTTCGCCATCCAAGGTTCCGAGCTCAGCTGGAGGACGAGGCGCGTGCCCTCTCCAGTTTCGGTCTGCTCCAGACCCGGGAGGACCGGTGTGAGCCAGGCGAGGTCAAGGTCGCCATCCTGCCTTTCAAAGCTGGTCTGAAACGCGGCTTCGAGCATGGGGCCCAACGCAACGGCGTCGTGCCACGCCTGCGCAAAGGACGCGACGTCGGAGATCGCGTCGTACTCGCCTTTGACGAGGACGATCTGCTCTACGAGCGCGGGTTCGAGTTGGACTCGCCCGGACGGGTCAGCCGGCACCGAGACCGGGACAATCGGCGGCGGAGGTACCAACGGAACGGCCTCAGGGGCTACCGAGGGACCCCCCGGCGGGCTCGGTTCGGGCGTGGGGGCGCCGGTACAACCGACGGCAGCAAACATCAACAATGTGGTCTTCATGGGCATCCGCCGGATTTGAGCCGTCCGTTCGGCAAGGGATTCGTCGGAAAACCGTTCATCCTGGACAAAGGTACTGTCCAGACGCTGCGTCGAAGTAGAGCGCGGCATTCGGCATTTGAACCCGCGTCGCTCCGGCCTCTTCCAGGCCGCGATCGGTCAGTCGGTACCAGGTGGTGGTGCTCCAAGCGCAATCTCCGTCCTCCACTCCCACGCGCCCGTCCCCGGGAACTTCAAGTTTTCCCCGGCTGTACCCCTGGGCGCTCAGGATTTTCACCGACAGTTTCTCGGGGGAGTAAAAAGCGAGAAGGTTCTCGTCGGAAGGATCTTCGCCTTGGGCAGCCTTCTGCCGTATGAGGACCTGCTTTTTCTTGCTGGTGGGATCGATCGCGATCGTTCGGAATTCCTTCACCCCTTCGACGCCCTCGAACCAGTTGAACGTCAGAGGTACGGTTTTGGTGCCGATGGCCAGGGTGGCTTTCAGGTCCCCTCCGGACCCCAACCCCGGAGCCATCAACCGCGCATCGTGCGCGATCACGTAAATCGACTCTGCCGCGCCATCTCCGTCGAGATCCTCCTGTTGACTCCAAAGCACACCTTTGGATTCCTCCCAGGCTTGAATGAGGCCGATGCACTCCCGATCGCGGGTGCTCAGATCCTTATGTCTGGCGTAAACGACCTCTTTCTCGAGAGCCAACGCCGCCTTTTCCATCGTCGGAAGGGTTTCCGGGCGACAGGGGGCATATTCTCCGGCGTCGGCTGCGAACACCGCAACGCTAAGTAGGAACCACATCGAAATTTCCTCGTTGTGATGGAATGTCGTCCGACGAACACCACTGCAGGGTGTAGAATTCCCAATCCAAACGCTGCAACCGCCACCGTGAGCCTGAGCGACCAAACGCTGCAAGCGCTAAGAAAGGGCCGTACGCGCCAAGCGATAGCGGCCCTTCAACCCAAGGGATGGTCCGAAGCATCAGGCCGGTCACTCGGGGATCACGACCTCCGGGTACCCGGGCAACAGGGTAGCGACCAGCCCTACGTTAAAGATGTCGCAGCTCGCGACTGCGGTTGAATACACCTCGATCGCGGCGGTGTACGTGCCGGCGCTGGGAAGGTCGGCGATCAAATGAAGGGGAACGGTGTCCCGGCCATAATCCGCAACAACGCTCTCGCTCGTGGCCTCCCAAGCGCTATTGAAATGGCGGATACGAATTCGGTAGAACCTCGTGCAGGAGGTGGCGGTGCTGCCGGACAGCACCACGGCTCCCGCATGCTCCGCGGTGATATCGATCGTCACCGCTGTGTCTTGCCAGCCTGCAGCAGTCAGAGTCTGAGGGATGTCGGTGGCTCCCGTGTACTGCCACACTTGGTACCCGGGCGTTGCCTCAAGCACCGTTACCGCGTCCCAGAGCCCCGAAACGTCCCCCTGGAGATCCGTTACAGACTCGCCTACCCCCGCAACCTGGTCCTGCAGCCCGGTCACTTCACCCTCGACCACCTCCAATCGGCCTGAGAGGTCCTCGGTATTCGATGTTTCCAGCGCGTGAGTCAAATCTTCCACGCGTGTGGTCAGCGCGTCGATCTGCCCTTGGTAGTCAGCGTCGTCTTCGGGTTCAGCGCTCGCACACGCGCTCAACAGGCCTGCCATCCCAAACGAAAACCACTTCATCGTGCCGGCTCGCATCATCGTTGCCCCCGTGCCAAACGTTTGGCGCACCCTAGCCTATCCGTCGTCACGGGGTCCAGTTGTTGCAGGGTGTAGCGCGTTCGTTTGGAGGCCTTCGATATCGTCAACCGCTTGACTATCCGAGTAGCGCCAGCCGCGGTCTGCTTAGGGCTGCCAGAGCGTCGCGCCGCGATCTTCGGGCGAAGCAAACTCGCGGGAATAGAACCAGACGATGCCGTCACCCGCTTCGGCAAGGAAGAACGCGAGGACCTCACCGATCGTCGCCGCCAGGTGTTGCGAGCCATCGATGCCCATCTCAAATTCAACGACGTGCCGGGCCGCGCGGATATGGGCGCGGACCCGTGCCGCACCCGCCTCGTTTGAATCCGGAAGGTGCTCCAGAGTCTCCTCGATCTCCCCAGCCAGGGGCGGCCCGCTGCGGATCTGGATCGGTCGCTGCGTTGCGTGCCAGTGGATTTGGACGCCGTCAATCGACGTCCCATGCGCCTCCAGGCGGTACTGTGTCCACATCGCTTTGACGGCGCTCACTTCGCCTTCGGGCAGGTCAAGGCTCTCGGCGAGCGTCATCAGGTCCGCCTGCTTGAGCACCGCGGTGAGCATTGCAGGTGTGACGTGATCAACGGAGTTTGTACAGTGGACGACGATACGCGCTGGCATGCCGCGAAGGTATCCGAAAACGCCTTGAACCTCAACGCAGGCCTTCCAGGGGTAGTTGTATTCGCGATTGGTGCGGCGGGATTGGAAACGACGCCGAACGATGGCTTACCGCGTGATTCGGCTCGGAGTGAAGCCGAAAACGGCGTGGCGCAACCTTCATGAGGGGCGAAAGTCCCTTTGGGCGTTAAGCCACTGCCCGGCGGTGGATCGAGTCCCTCGTTCGGATGGTCAACTCAGTTGACTATCGACCCGCGCCACCGGAACCCGTGTGGACGCTTCCAACGTCACCCTTTCGTACAGCTCGTCGACCGAGAACGAGGCTTCCAACGAAGGCAGAACCGCCTGACTGCCCGGTCCGTAATCGGTGAGCAGCCAACGGCCTTCGGGTTGCCGCTGATAGACCTCGACCTTTTGCCGCGTGGACGAAATCAGCACGTATTCGCGGAGCTCGGGGATCTGTTTGTAGAAATCGAACTTTTCGCCGCGGTCGTAGGTTTCGGTGGACGGGGAGAGAACTTCGATGATCACCGTGGCCGAGAGGGTCGCATTTCGATCGTCGGGTGACAACCGGAGTTCCCCGCATTGAACCAGAGCGTCGGGGTATATGGAAACCTCGCCGATGTGGACTTTCAAATCGGCGCTGTACAGGTCACAGGGGCGTCCTTTTAGGGCTTGGCCGAGGAGGATGCAGATTTTTGCGCCCAGCTTCGCATGATTGGGCGTACCGCCGGCCATGGCGAAGATCTGGCCCGCCAGAAACTCATGCCGAATGCCAGTATCGGCTTCGATCTGCAGGTATTCGGCATAGGTGTAGTGTGGAGTCTGAATGTGTGGCCTCGCCATGGCTTCTCCCGAGTCTAACCCAAGCGGATCCGATTCGCCGGGAGAGTACGGTAGCCGACGGTTCCGGCCGGCGGAGAGCATGGGGCTCAGACTTCCGCCTACGGCCAGATCTTCTCCGCCAATTCCGCGATCGAGCCGGACGCTTCCCAACCCGGAATGCGGATCTGCGCTTTCGGATAGCTGTACCTGTGCAGGAGCAGCAGCGTCATCCAACGCTGGCGTTGTTCATTGGAAACTTGGGCTCCGACCCCGTAGGTTTGCATCCATGCACGAACGAGTTCGGAGTTTCCCGCGCACAGGAAAGTGCTCGGACCAAGGAAATCGTATTCGGGCGGACCGATCATGGCGTCGCCGAAGTCGATCATCCCGCTGTGTTCCCACCAGCCGTTGTGTTCTTGAACCAATAGGTTGAACGGGGTGTATTCCCCGGTGAGGATCACCGGTCGAAATGCGGTCGGGATCAACGGCGCGCCTTCTCGGACATAGTCCACAAGTTCTCGAAGCAGGAACTCCGGCGAACCCAGGCGGGTATGGCGCGCCAGGCAACCGGCGATCTGCCCTTCGAGGAACGGAGCCCACTGGGGTGGAAGATCCGCCAACGAGCCGACCAACTCCCTGTGAACGCACGCCATCATCCGTCCGATCCCACCCATCAGCGCCACCCGGTTGGGGTGGGGAATGCGGGCCCAGACCGATTCCAGGGTGACCCCGGGCAGGCGCTCGATCACCAAAAACATCCATCCGCGCTCGAATTCCCCTTGGGCGTACAGGCGCGGCAGCAAGCACCTCAGCGTCGGCGCGCAACCCTTGCAGGCGGGCGAGCACGCGAACTTCGCTCTCCCATTGATGGCGGTGGAACGGCGGGAAGATCTTGATCACCCGGTCGCCCATGGCGGCAACCAGGTTGGAGCCGTCGGGGAAGGCTTCGATCGGAGCGGGGGAAACGCCGGTGCGAACGGCAACCGCGAGGGTGGCGTCTTCCCACCGGGAAGGGGTGAGCCGGAACTCTTCGTCGAAGGCGGTGGGATCGATGGTGTGCGGGAGCATCTGGTGGTCCACAGGTGGCTGGGTTAGCCACTCGTATGGCCTTCCTCCTAACTTGGTTGTTCGCCTGTGGTCCCAGCGCTGAGAGCGTGGCGGTGGAGCATGCGAGGCAGGCGATCGGCGGGGATGTGGCCGCCTTGTTGGCAGAGCGTGTACTCCTCACCCCCGACCGCCTCGCCCCAGAGATCACCGTACCCGACGTCGAAGTATGGCGGGTCCACCTGAATGTGGAACCCGATCTCGCCTTTGACCCGAAGATCGATGGCTTTGACGTGTGGGTCACCGACTCGGGGCAAGTGCTGTCAGCGGTGAGCACACCCACGGTGCGCGGTCCGATCCCGAACCTCGCGGAGATCGTGCAGACCACGAAGTTCACGTCCCCGGCGGAGGCGTCGGCGCCCCTGCTTTCGCTGACCGGGCTTGGCGACGTCGGTGCGGACCCCCGGCCTGGCCTTCAGCAGTTGGAGGCTTGGCTTGGCGTGTCTTCCCCGGGTCGCGAGGACCCCGGCGGGCCCTCGTGGCTGGTGGTGTCTCGGGGGTGGGACCTGACGGTGTGCCCGCCGGCACAGGTCCCGTGCAGCAAGCACCCGAGCGTTTGGGTCGGGCTCTATGACGCCCAAACCGGCGTAGGTCGTACGAGTGCGGTCGGTTTTTCCGACCCGGACTGACGGTCGTTGCTAGCGCGCTTGAATCTTCTTGATCGCTGCCTTCCCTTTGATCGCCAGCACCCCATCGCCGTTGTACGGATCCTCGGCGATCATCGCGCGAAGCAACGGAATGTCCTCGTCGGTTCCTAAGCCGCCCAATGCCTCGGCGGCCATCCAACGAAGGTTGGCGCGGTTGTCGAGGCGGCCGGACACCAGCTCGCGGAGGGTCGGCAAGGCGGGCGGGTACGGAATGTGAATGAAGGCGTCGGCCGCGGTTTCCCGTTCGTCGACGGAGCGTCGGGTGTCCCGAAGCACGCCCAAGATTTTGGCTGGGCCATCGCCCGACGTCGCAGCCGGATCGAACGCCAGTCCGGACATGCCCACCCTGGATTCGCAGACGTCGGTGCTCCCGATCCATGCTGAAAACTGGGTTCGTAAGCCTGCATGGCTTCGCGGTCCGATCGCCCGGGCAACGTTGACGCGAACGATGCACTCGGGGTCCCGCCCCAACAGCAGCACCACCGGGCTTAAGTCGGCCTCCGGGAGCACCGCCGCGAGCCGCGCGTAACTTTCGCCGCATTGCGAGCGGACGACCCATTCGGGAGCGTGGGTGAGCGCGCTGAGAGTGGGCAACGAACGTGCATCGGGAATTTCCGCGAGCGCTGCGCAAACCGAGTAGCGGGTGTTCGAACCGGTTTCGCGCTCGGCGATGACGATCAACGGGGGAACCGCATCCCGCCCCCAACTGCGCACTTTGCCCATCGCTTGCGTGAACGCGGCTGGATCCCAGTTTTCAGCGTTTCGAAACAGGCTTTCGACTTGGGTGGTGCGATCGGCGGCGAGGGCGGCGGTGATCCAGTACAAGAACCACATGGAAGTTCTCCGTGGTGGTCACCGTAGCGGATGGGGTGGGCACCGAGGCAGCTTTGGCTGAAAATTTCCGCTTTGTGGGGTGCGACCCAGCATTTGGGATAAGTATGGAGCATGATTTATGTGAATCCACGGCTCGTCGCCGACGGCTATCGACCTCGGTTTGAGGAAAGTTCCACGCCGAACGATGTCGTGGTGTTCCCCGGGGAGCTGATCGAGCGAGTCGGGATGGTCCATGGGCATTCTGACGTTGCCGTTCCCGAGCCCTACGTTCAGTTCATTGTGGCGGGGGCGCGTGGATTGAGGACATGGCGGAACGGGGCGCCGGACCCCTTTGGCTGGATGGTCTATTCCTGGACGGACGCGGTGGCACTTGCGAACGCGGAGTACGAAAGGGTGTTGACGCCGGACCAGGACGTGCCCGAGGAGGAACAGCAGGGAGACCTCGCTTCTCTGAGAAAATGGGGGTTTTGGCTACCGATTGGCGCTTCTAGCGACCGCCACGACCATTTCCTTTGCTGCGATCGCCGACAGAAGTGCTTTGGCGAGGTGGTCGATTGCAACGACGGAGGGCCGGCGTACGGGTTGGTGCGTGATGCACGATGGAAGGGGTTTGCCGAGTACATTCGGGGGTGACCGGTGGAAGTGGTGTCGACGACCGTGTTCGGTTGTCCAGAGTGCGGCATTCCGATCACCGGGCCTTTGACTCCGGTGCTCGGAGCGCTGGTTTCGATGGATGAGTGGGAAACCCAGGTTCCACGTGGAACATACCAACTGGATCCCCAGGGTTGGAGCACTCCCGCATTGCCACCTGTGGTCGTTCATCCGGCGGATTTGAAGAACCTTGCGCTTCATCCCGACGGTGAACGGCACATCGGCTGTTGTGGGGTCAGCTGGGGGCGCGGCGGGCCCAATTTCGTCTGCGCAAATGGCCATGAGGTCGGCTGGCTTTGGACCGATTGCATGGCGCCGCATCAGGCGAGGTTGGAGCACGTCGCGGTGCAAGAGTCGTCGCAGTGGGGTGTTTCCGAGGAGGAGATCCGGCGAAGGCTGGCGGCGATGGCGGGTTGGCCCGAGCGGGACACAGGAGAGATGATCCTTCCAAAGTTGGAAAACAACCGCTGTTTGATGGAAACGGAGTGGCCGTACGTCTGGGCCGTGTCGGAAAAGGATGCGGGCCGTTATCCGCTGTTGGAACACTTGGCGATTGAGCTTGGAAAAGCAGTCCACGTTGGGCCCAATGAACCCGTCTCCGGGTTGCATCCCGGGGCATGGTTGGTGTGGAATTCGGTGAGGTACCGCCTACCGTTTTCGTCGCTGATGGTCACCCGTTGCGTGGCGATGGGGGAGTGGCCGGGCGGAACGACGGACGGATTCTGGTACGCCAACCAACGGGAACCGTGGATCGAGTGGTACAGCAGTCGGGAGGGAGAGTTCCTTTGGGTGTGTGTCAAGACCACCGAGGGAATAGCGCGATTCCGAATTCGATGGGAG
>SYKL01000239.1 GCA_005797785.1 Pseudomonadota bacterium
AGCGGTCGCTGTCGTTGCAGTCGCCGCCGCGGGCGACAAACCCAACCGAAGCACAGGTTTTCCCTAACAACAATGGCTGCTCGGCCCCCCCGACGCCGTCGCCGTCGCGATCGACGTAGCAGAGATCTTTGCCGTCGCAATCTTGATCCACGCCGTCGCCCGCCACCTCGTTGGCGTAAGGCCCTCGCTTGGGATCGGCGTCATCGCAGTCCCTCCCGCCAAAAGCGGCGGGTTCCGCACAATCTCCATCGGCGTCGTGTTCCAGCGAGTTGCAGACCACCGCACTAACGATCGTGGAAATGCACATCAACAGCGCGAGAACGCCTCCCAAGCCCAAAAACAGGACCAGGACGCCGCCACCGGCCAACAGCGCGCCCGCACCCGGCCGAGCAACGCCAAAACTCTGTAGGTCGTCGGCATTCACCGCGGATCTTCGAAACCACTCAATCTCCCGCGGGCCGATTTCGACCGCGTGATGCACCGAATCGAGATAAGATACTGAGTCGCCGATCTTGGCCTGCCAAGTGAGTTCTCCGGCGATGTGGGAGATGGATCCCGCACCGCTCTCGATCACCGCCTCATCGATCTCCTTCGCTTTCAACCGCCGGCTGTTGGCCTCCACCGGTTGTGGATCTTCCGGGGTAAATGGGGTGTATGCCGTCCACCGCCCCTCATCGAGCTGCAACCAGGCCTGACCGCCCGCGTCGGAGAGCAGCAAAAACTCGTGCCATCCCCAACTCTGCTCCGTGTAGGCCACATGGGCGACCACCTCATACTCTACGCCGCGCAGCTTACCGCGCTTTCCGAGCGCCAACGGCCGAGCACCCACCCAAGGTTTGCCCAACTCTTTGACCGTTGGATCGTCGTCCTTCAGATCCAGCTGCGCGCCACAGGCAGGGCATCCCACATGCCGCGAGCGGACTTGGTGGATGTCGATCGCTGACCCGCATTGGGGGCAACGAACGGCCCGGACCGACGGCAATGAAACCTCCGCGCAAAGCCTAGCACGACCGGTCCCCTCCAATACACAACCCCTGGTACACTTCCGCACGAAGCAGGGAGAGGCGATGAGTTTCCGCACACGGTTCTGGGGAAAAATTGGCGTTCAAGCCAAAAATGGTGCCGACGCAAACTTCAAGAAACTCCCCGCATTGGCGCCGGCGCCTCCGGTCAAGATGGTCCCCCTGGAGAAGGCATGGGGAATTCCCGGCAGCACCATGATGATCGCGGACGAACTTCCCTCTTCGGTGCTTCCGATGAGCGAAAAAGTGACCCAGGCGGTGCTTCATGCGCTCCTACGCGTCCTTCCCAACACTGAGCAAAAAACCCGTTGGGATAAGGACACCGCCACTGCCCATTTGAACGACATTTTCGACGGCGCCGACAAGGTCACCCTCTGGCAGGATTGGGCCACCGACGAAGCGTGGGCGCGAACTTTCGTACAAGGCCCTTGCGCCGGGGATCTTCACCGCGAAGGGGACGCCTGGGTGGTGGACGCCTCCCTGTTTGGCGGGGTCAGCCACAAGCCCGGTGTGGCCAATCTCGGTGTCAAAGTGGCCGTTGCCATCGACGAAAATGGCACGCGACCTCTGTGGATCCAGCGCCACGACGGCACCCGGGTGACTCCACAGGACGGAAATTGGGGCGGCGCACGGATCATCGCCTCCGCAGCGATGCAAAACTACGTCGGCATGGTCCGCCATGTGCTCAACCTGCACTACATCGCCGCTCAGGGGATGAGCGTGTTCGTACACAACCACCTGCCCTGGGAACACCCCATTCATCGGTTGCTTTGGCCACACGTCGCCGGCACGTTGCGCGTCAATTGGACCGCCAGCCGCAATTTCGTGGGCCCGCACACCTTAGGCGTTCAAAACTACGCTTTTTCTTGGGAAGGCTGGCAACAACTGGTCCCTGCGGGCTGGAAGCTGTTCCGTTGGGAGGAGTACGACATCCCCGAAGTGTTCAAAAAGCGCGGTACCGACGAGCTAATTCAAAAGGGCCTCTACCCCTATGGCGAAGACGCCCTGCTGATCTGGGGATGCATCGAGAAGTATGTCGCGGACTACCTCGATCAATACTATGCGGATGATGCGGCATTGGCCGCCGACAAGACCCTACAGTCGGGATTGCTAGCGATGGACGCGGTGTTACCACAGCCGATCCGCGGTGCCACCAAAGCCGAGCTGACCCGGGTGCTCACGCGGTTCATTCACATGGTGAGCGTCGAACACAAATTAGTTTCCGGCATTGCTTATGAGTTTTTCACGCATCCCTACTTCTTCCCCACCACCGCACGCGAAGGGCGAACGGCCGAGGAAGCCGTTCCCTACCGAGAAGAAGCCGAACAGAATCTGATGTTCCGATTGGCGATCGCTTCAGAAGCGTGGCGGATGCTGGAAGATTGGACCTACGTCTGCCTCGACGACAAAGGAAAAGACGCCATGCGCCGCTTTCATGCGTCCCTCCGCGCCGCCGGCAAGGAGATCGAAGCGCGAAACACCAAGCGCAAAGTTCCGTTTCCGCACCTTCATCCCGACGGATTGGAGACCAGCGTCGCCGTATGACGAAAAGGCCGGGATCGCTCCCGGCCTCGCAATAGTAAATTAGTTTACTATCTGCTGGGCAGTTACTGCGGTGCCACCTGCGAAGCGACCATCACATCGTCGATGAACCAGCCACGAGTGGTGTTGTATTCGCCGTCCACCGCGTCAAACTGGAACCGCAGTTGGACATTCTGCCCAACATACGCCGTCAACGGAACGGATTCGACCACGAACACCGAGCTCTGCTCCGTCTTTTCCCAGACGGTGGTCCAGGGGCCGCCCTGCGCGGAAACTTCGAGCCAAGCCCGATCGTATTCGGTACCGGCTTCCACAGCGGCGAGGTGCTCCCACGACACCATCGGGCTCTCGAGACCCGTCAACGAAATGACCGGAGAAGTCAGCGTTCCCACGGGTCGGCTGCCCACATCGTAGTTGTCCTGTCCGACATCGCCAAACCGGAACATCGCGTCATTCTGCTCAGTCACCCGCGCAAACAGGCCTGTCGCCGCCCAATCCTGGGTGCCGCTCTCGAAGTCGTAGACCACCGCGTCGGGGTTCGTTCCGCCGCCCACAGTGAGCGTGACCACATTGCTCACCGAGGATACTTTACCCGATTCGTCCTCTACTTTTACAGCCACATAGTAGGTGCCAGCTGCCAGATTCGTCAGCGTCACCGTTTCCTGCGTGCCCGGCATCGAAGGATCAGCCACCGCTACCGCGGTCGCGGAGCTGAAGTTGTCGTTCGTGATCATGGAGGATGACAGGCGCAGATCGTAACCTGCGGCCATACCCACATTGGCGTCATCGCCCTTGGCCGTAAACGTCAACACCGCCGCATCCGGGCGTACTTCCAACACTTCCAGATCGGTGACCGCGCCCGGCGCTTGCGTATCGACGGCCAGATTTCCGCCTAGCGTCAAACCTTGGTACAACCGACGGAAGTCGCTGAGTTTCATCTCGAAGATGCCGTCGTCGGCACCGTTCCCGGCGGGCTCAGTCATGCCCCATGGATTGCGGAGTTTGATGTACTTCTCGCCGTTTTCACGCGTTCCCGCGTCCATAACCGTGTACGCATGGTTGGCGTACACACCCGAACCCGTGTAGTCCACCCCGGAGGTGTCGCTGAAAGTATGCGCCACCACTGGCTTATGAGCGACCACATTGGCGTGAACGCTGTCCACGATGGAAGCGTCGGACATGTTCGAAATCCACCGAAGGGTCGCGGTTCCCCCGGTTAAAGCGTGCATCGCGTCGCCGGGCCACCCGCCCGCGCCGATGATTTCGTAGCTGCCCTTCCACTTGGCATAGGCCTTTTCGACCAGAGTGGGGGCCCATTCCTCCGCTCCCACCACGGTATCGGACGAGCGCATGTACAGCGACTTCCCGTCGCGGCGAACGATCTGATGGTCGACTTCCACCTCAAAAGGCCGGCCCCAAGCGTCGTAAAAACGAACGGCGTACCGGGTCACCAAACCGTTGGAGGACTTCACTTCACGGATCATCCCGTCCCGAACGGCCTGACTTTCCCCATCGGCGTACAGCACCGCGGATAGCGCCGCAGCAAAGTAGCAATCCCCGATCGAGCCTTGGCGCACGTCATCGAACATAAAGTCTTTCTCGGCGTTCAAATCGATCAGATCGCCGTCGGCTGCGCCATAGGAATAGGTGCCGTTGTGTTTGGTCAGCATCGCCGGATCGGACAAATCCTGCATCTCGGACACATCGGTCTTCTGAAGACTTGATTCGCCTGGAATGGTGTATTGTTCTGGAGCAAGGACGATCCCAGGGATGTACACGTCTTCTGGAACGTACACATCATCAGCCACCACCTGACCTGTGCGAACCTCGGTCAAACCTGGCGGATACTCCACTTCCGCCTGTTCTGGCTTACACGCAGGAAGAACCGCAACCAATGCCAGACATCCCAGCCAACGAGAACTCGTCATAGTTACTCCAGAACAGAAATCACCGAAAAGGCTCGGCCACTTAGCGCGAGCGTCCGGCATAACAACCGCGCCTTTGTAAAAGGTCGTCTCGGTCTCGTTTACAACGAATTGCAACAAGTGCGCGGCTCGGTCGACCGATCGCGAAGGGCACCACCCTACCGAAAGTTCGCGATCGGGAAACTCCGAAACAACTTTGAAATCACCGGGATGTAGCCTGAGCTATCCGCTCGGCGCCGCCATAGGACCGTACCCGCGTTGTCGACGACAACCAGGCGAACCGACACAAAAATCTCTCGGCAGTGCATCAGCGCTAGGTTGACTGTCAACGGGCCCGACGTGACGGTTTCACCGTAACAGTGGTAGGGCGCCTCGATGCTCAGAACCGCGAGGGCGGCTTGGGATGCCAGCGGTTCGAACAACGCGGGCGGAACAGGGCGGTGCGCCCAGGGGTTGAACGCCGCCGAGGTGACTTCACAAGCATTTTCGATCACCGTGTGGGCCCGCCCTGGGTATTGGAACTCCCATTCCCCGACCGATTCGTGGAGCGCGAGCGTTCCCAGCTCGGTGTAGTCGATCAACAACCCTGGATAATAGTCTTTGGTGGCTGGTACAGCGTTGGTGCAAAGCACGGGCCGAGCGATCCGCAAGTCCCACACCTGCTTGGTGGGACTGGACAGCACCGCCTTCGGTGCACAAGCCATGGCAACGAGCAGTGGAAGCGGAAATACAAATAGCCACACTCGGGAAGGGTTGGGAAACATGACGCTCCTACACCGAGAACTGTGACCTCGGTGCGGCACCCTACCCGTGGCTTCCTGGGCAAAATGCGACAGATTGTCGCGAAATCCTTCGTATAGTAAAGCCCTTTACCATCCAAGGACTTCGTTCGAGAACGGCTAGACCCCAAATGTTCGAAGGACTCACCGCACCGGGGCGACCTGCTCGTGGGCCGCTCGCCAACGCTCCAGGACATCCACCAGCGCCTGCGGAGCAATCGGGCCTTCATCGCCCCAATTGGCCATCCAATGCCTGCTGCCGCGTTGCAAGCTCAACGTGCGAACGATGGTTCCCTGGCGTTGGCGCGGCCCAACGCTCAAGCCGAACAACGACTGCGACAACACGCCCACGCGTAGGCGATCCTTTAATACGGTGGGAACACCCTTTCCGTCCAAGGTGGCCCCGGAGGCGGTCACCCGAAGCACATGACCGGGATCCTCGGACTCGTCGGCTACCGTCCACTCCACCACCAGGTCATCCGGAAACGGAGGAGTATCCTTCACATACTGCAACACCACCGCATTGTACGCATCGCGAAACAGAGCCTCGTCGTCGCTCGGCTCGCATCCCATGCTTCCGCCAGGAAGCTTGGTTTTCGGGTCAATGTAGTCGTCTGGAACGTCCTCCCCAAACTCCAACGTTTGTACCGTGCCTTCCGCCAGGTCCTTGTTCGCTTGAGCCTCCCCCCGCGCGGCCCAGTCCTCCACCGGAGCGGGCGTTCCCGCTCCGGCCATCGGAATCTCCGTAGGACCGGAACAATTCAACATCAGGCCGAAGAGAAACAGCAAGGCAACACCTCATGGTCACGTTTTCTTCCGCGCGTGCGGATGTGCGTTCCGATATACCGAAAGCAGCGATTCCACCGACACATGCGTGTAAC
>SYKL01000240.1 GCA_005797785.1 Pseudomonadota bacterium
AGCCAACTGGACAAGGCACCTTACTACCTAACCGATCCCGTGCCTTACCACCTCAGGTCGACATCGATCGTTAGCGGCGGACCGGGCGGATCGGTTTGGGTGATTTCAATCGTCCCCACCAAACGCCCCTCCTTGTCCAACTCGGAGAACGAGGAACTGCCATCTTCGAAGTTCACAAACGACTCATCCGTCGTCCAATCGGTGATGCCCTCGATGTCCCACACCGTTCCCCACAGCACGTTGACGGTGTCGGAGGTACCCACCTCCAGGTCGACGGGTTGGTCGTCGATTTCAAACAGGACCAACTCCAAGTCTAAGGTCAGAGCGTCGAGAAGGTCGCTTTCTTGGCTCGGAACGCAGGTGTAGACGTTGAGAGAGCCGGTCCCGCCGGTCCAGGTGCCCACCCCCCATTGTTGAGGGGCGTCGTCCCTCCCGGTCACCTCGAAAGACCCGCTCGCATCGGCGATGGGTCGTGAGAAAGCGCAGGACGGGCCACATAGCGACACAAACGTTCCAGTGCGTCGCGGTTCCACTCCGGAATGACGACGCCGGCATGCAACGAAAACCAGCCGTCGTCAGCGCAAGACGGCGGTGAGGGTCGGCGCCTCTTGGCGCCGGACTGAATCCCCAATCCCTCGCGGCGCGCACTCGTGGCGGCCCACAACGCGAGGGCATCGTCCGGGTTTTCCTCGTCAGCCGGCTCTTACATCACCCCCTGTCGAACCCGGAGGCGCTCGGTGCGCCGACGAACGTGCGACACAACGCGCGCGAGCTCCTCCGGGGTTGGGGGTTCCAGCGTGTGGAATTTGGGGTGCCCCTCTGAGGCGGATGAATTTGGGACCCTGAGAACCAGCGCGCCTCGCCGTTCGCCGGCCCGAACATGCGGCGTTCGTCCACTGCGCAGATCTTGTGCCCGGATTGGCCCCGTGCTCGGGGTACTTCGAAAGTCCGCTTTTCACGCGAATCCCCACCAGGGCTCGCCTCGAAGCCGTGGGCACCCGTTCGAATCGGGTCGGAGTACTATTTTAACCTCCGTTATGACGGGTGGGGGTCCGGTTCAACCAAAGCGCTTATTGCTTAGACTGTTCGGGATATTCTGTCGGGGCGGTATTTAGGGTCGTCGGCGGATGCGTAGTCCCACCAGTGCTTGCTCGCTGATTCTACGTCTTGGGTGAACATCGGGAGTGCAACTTGTCGGCATAGTTCATCGCATACAACCGGCAACCGAAAGTCTGAGAGAGCAGCGAGACGCGCACGGTCGTAGCATCAGCCATATCGACTCCAAGGATCCGTGGGGTTGGCGATGTGGCATCGAACGCGCGAAAAGCTAGGTTGCATTTGGGTCGTCGTTTGGTCGCATCTTGCCCGCCGCGCGTCGTCGGCTCAGTCCGTGATGCTGAGGCGCAGACTCCGGACGATCGTGGTCCGGGGCGTGGATGCCAACGTCCCACGGATCTCGATGGGGAAGTTGGGATCGACTTCAGTCTCCATCAGAAACCGGTGCCCCTCCTCGCCCATACCAAAGTGGGCCTCGGCGATCGGCCAAGTGTGACTGGACGGGCCATTCCGATACTCGAGCGTACCCTCTAGTTTCCAACCCATGGCTCTACTTACGTCGTACTTGAGCCATATGGCGGCGTGATCGCCCGTGGGCATCACCGTCAAGACGAAGGGCTGATCGGGAGTGACATCCACGGAGCCCAGCTGGTCCCCCGGGACATTGACGCCTGCACACGCGATCGTCCCGACCGCCACCATAAGTCCGACCGCATGGGCAGTTCTCAAGAGTCCTCCACGTGCTGAGCGAAAGCGCTTCAAGCCCTCTTCCTATCACGGCCCGGTGTTCGAGTCGCGATTTCGAGTCCGGTCGCACGACGAGGTCCGTTTCCGTCCGCTGACCGCAAATTCGCGCGTCAAGAAAAACGGACGTTCATCCAATAGCGAACCCCATGGCCGCCGCCGCAGGACGCACCCATCCCTACGGAGAGCCGTATCCCGCCTCGATTCACGTCCCGTCAAACACTTCTTGCGCATCGGGTCCGTCTCTCGCCCGATGAATGACGGGGAACGCGACGGGCCGCTGCAGCTTCGGCGCGACCTAAACCCCGCGCACAACCGCGCGAACCCGGAGCTGGCCGCCGCACACGCTGCCACGCGCACGCTTTCCAACCGTCTGCGGCGGCCGCAACGGAATAGCACCGCTCAACTGTATTTTACCATGACGCTGGTTGAACGAACGGGGCGCCCGGACCGGCGACGTCTACCAGCTCAGATCCACATCGATCGTCAGCGGCGGACCGGGCGGATCGGTTTGGGTGACTTCGATCGTCCCCACCAAACGCCCCTCCTTGTCCAACTCCGAGAACGAGGAACTGCCATCTGCGAAGTTCACAAACGACCCCTCCGTCGTCCAATCGGTGATGCCCTCGATGTCCCACACCGTTCCCCACAGCACGTTGACCGTGTCCGAAGAGCCGACCTCGAGATCGACGGGTTGGTCGTCGATTTCAAACAGGACCAACTCCAAGTCCAAGGTGAGAGCGTCGAGAAGGTCGCTTTCTTGGCTCGCAACGCAGGTGTAGACGTTGAGAGAGCCGGTGCCGCCGGTCCAGGTGCCCACCCCCCATTGTTGAGGGGCGTCGTCCCTTCCGGTCACCTCGAAAGACCCGCTCGCATCGGCGATGGGAACCCCCGGCGCTTCCTGTTTGCAGGCGTCGCTGTACGCGATGGCTTCACCGGGTTCGGTGCCGGTGCAGGCCGAGGTCGCCGCGAGCGTGGAGAGCAGGAGGGGTCGCACGGTTCACCTCGTGTGGGCTGGGAGTCCTCTTCACGCGTCATTGTATGGGCTGCGCGAGGAGTTGCAACGCCTCGGGTGGACGGGAGGCGTCGCCGGGCCAAACGGCCTTAGAAGGAAAGCAGAAGTTCGACGGCCTATGCGCCATCTCCATCGGTGAAAACGGCGTTGAAAAGGTCGCCAATGGCCTCGACCAACGCAGCCACGTCGGACGACGATAGCGCCGGATTGTCCGTGATGCGCAGGTCGCCGTTGGCCGACGTCAGACCGGAAAAGCCGTCCACATTCGTCAGGGCGTGGTTGTAGTCGACGATCAAGTCTCCCCCCACGGAGGTGAGCGCGGAAAAGCCGTCCACATTCGTCAGGACATAGTTGTCGTAGAGCGTCAGGCTCCCCACGGAGGTGAGCGCGGAAAAGCCGTCCACATTCGTCAGGGCATAGCTAGAGTAGATGGTCATTTGCCCCCCGACAGAGGTGAGCGCGGAAAAGCCGTCCACATTCGTCAGGGCGTCGTTGCCGTCGACCCAGAGGCTCCCGCCTACGGACGTCAGTGCAGTAAAACCGTCCACATTCGTCAGGGCGTCGTTATATTCGACCCACATGTCCCCCTGCACGGACGTGAGCGCGGAAAAGGCGTCCACATTCGTTAGGGCATCGTTGTCGTAGAGGACCAGGCCCCCCACGGAGGCGAGCCCGGAAAAGCCGTCCACATTCGTCAGGGCATCGCTATCCTGGACGTAAACGTTGTGCTCGACGGAGGTGAGCGCGGAAAAGCCGTCCACATTGGTGAGGGCGCCGGTATCCATCATCACGATGGCCCCGACGGACGTCAGCGAGGAAAAGCCGTCCACATGGATGAGAGCGTCGAGGTACTGCAACCAAACGCCCCCGCCGACGGAGGTCAGTGAGGCAAATCCGTCGACGTTGCTCAGCGTCGGGTTGTGGGCGACCACCAGGTCTCCTCCGACAGAGGTGAGTGCCGCAAATCCGTCGAGACTCGTGAGGTCGTCGTTGTCGGTGACAATAAGGTCGCCCGCCACCGCGGTAATGCAACTTAGCCCATCGACGTTCGAGATGAGGGTGTTCTGAATATCAAGGTCGTTGACCGTGCCCGTAGAGCACGACACCCCGACAAAATCATCACAAAACGCGTCCACCTGGGCTTGGGTGTTCAGCTCCGCCGACCCACCCGATGGGCCCCAGACAAACGCCGCAGGATTCGTGTCGTCGCAGTCAACCCCCTCCGGATAGCCGTCACCGTCGGCATCCAAAGGAACATCCGTGTCTTCCGGAACGTCCGTGTCTTCCGGAACGTCCGTGTCTTCCGGAACGTCCGTGTCGCCCGAAGGGCTGCACGCGGACAAGAACAGAGCTACGCCATACACCCGAAAGTCAAATCGCATATAAACCCTCCCGAGCACTCTTATTGGCCCTGTGACGATGGACATCCCAGCACTACAAGCTGCAACACCTCCGAACCCGTTCGCGCGGCTGGCAGCTTCGGAAGCGCGCCCGACCGGCCGTGGGCGAACAACCGTCGTTACATCTCAAACTGCTCGCCGTGTACCTGACCCTCGAGGACTTCAATCCCTTGGTCCTCCGAGCTCGCCGAGAAGTCAAAGGTTGCGTACAAGCTTGAGCCTTCGACTCCCATCACGGTGACGCTGCCGGGGGTGCCCGACGTAGTCAAACTGCCTCCTTCCTGGGGGTAAACGATGGCGAAACCCGTTCCTTCCTGGCCAAGAGGCACTTCGACGGGGAATGCCTCGGCTTCCACCGAATCCCACACGGATTCTCCGTCCGCATCGCGCTTCGCCACCACCGTAAACGACCAACCATCCGCCCTTGGAAATGTGATTTGCAGGGTAGTACCTGACCACAGCCACTCGGCGCCGGAGGTGCTCCACTCGGTGTCGTTGACCAGCGCGGTCGCATCGCCGGCGGGCAGATCCATAGGGTCGGGAGGATGGGCACAGCCCACCGAGAACAGAGCAAGGGCTAACGTTGCACATACGGTCTTGGGGCAGGGAAACATCGTCGCCTCGGGTGTGGGTTCACGCACGGTTATGCCCAGCCAACTCGCGCAACGATGTTGCAGGGTGTAGTGAGGCACACGCACGCTTTCCAACCTTCTGCAGCGGCCGCGACGGAATAGCTCCGCTCAACCGTATTTTAACCGGACGCTCGTTGAACGAACGGGGCGGTCGCGTTCAAAACCCGCAGGCGGATCGAGACATGAGCCAGGTCGGTGTTTCGCAGCCGAGTCCTTGGTAAATCATGAATCAGCAGCCAGCCATAACACCGGCGACGTCTACCAACTCAGATCCACATCGATCGTCAGCGGCTGACCGGGCGGATCGGTTTGGGTGACTTCGATCGTCCCCACCAAACGCTCGTCCTTGTCCAACTCCGAGAACGACGAACTGCCATCTTCGCGGTTCACAAAGGACTCATCCGTCGTCCAACGCCCCGGTCGGACGCCACTGCGTACGTTTCTTCTTTATGGCGGATTCCAGCAGTTACTATCCGTTGGCGGGCGTCAGAACAGAGAAACCTGATCCTCACGGCGCGCATCGGCAACCTCCGGCAGGTACGCACGCGCATTTACGGGATCGGTTGGCAATCCACCAAGCGCACAAACTTTCCGTAGGTGGCATCCCAGGCGTCCCGGGCGTTTGCCTCTGCGGCCTTGGCCAAGCGCACGGCCGACTCGGCGGCGTTCACCGTGTCAGCGGGTTTCCGCGCTCGCGGGCGCGCGATGTTGTGGCGTCAGCGGCCTTCCGATCGCGGGGCCTCGAACTGCGGTAACATGCCGCTCGGGAGGGTGGATGAACGGACTGTGGTTGTTGTTGTTGTGGTGTTTCGCGTCGACGCCGGCCCTTGCGCAGCCGCCCGTTTCCATCGCCACCGCGTCGTCCGACGTGCTCAAAGACTACAACCTGACCGGAAAGGCGACGGTCAAAGCAGATGGCGGCTTTGTCGAAGAAGAAATCTACCAGGATGGGGCCTGGATCCGAGAGGGGCGCCAACCTGTGCAAATCGTGGAGCCCACATCGCGCCCCGGGGTGACCAACGTCATCCAATCCACGGCGCTGTACCGTTCGAATGGGAGCGGGTGGACGTTTGTGACCGCGACGGTGGGCGGCAACCATTTGGTCGGCATGCCCGCTCCCACGCCCGAGGAGATCGTACCTGCGTTGGGACGGGTGAACGACCTGTTCCCGCGCCAGGTGGGTACCTGGGCGAACATCGTCCAGTATTTCAGCGCCAAATTGCCAGACGATCCCAAACCGCTATGGACCAACTTTCGCACCGTCGAGCTCGACATGATGGTGTCGTATGCCACGATCGAGGGCCAGGACCTGGTCAGCTATGTGGAGACCCGGCGGGTCCAATTCAGCCGCGACGCCGATTCAGGCCCCTTTCTACGCACGATGGTCCTCAGCCACACCCCGAAGGAAGCCCAACGAAAGACGGTCACCCCCGAAGAAGCGGCCGGCGCGCTGACGCTTTGGGAAAAGGAGTTTGTCGACAGCATTCAGAAGAAAGAAATTCCCTACTTTGCAACGACGCAAGACGTCTGCAAGTACGCCTACGACGCGCTCATGAGCGATCAATCCGACGAAGACGTCAAGTGGACGCTGTTCTGGATGATGTCTTCGGAATACTTGATCAGCCCGTCCAAGCTCGTTCCCAACACTTTCGGACACCAATTCCTCGATGGCGCTCTGGAAAAGCGCGCGGAAATGAAGCGGATGTACCCGAGGGATTTCAGCTACCAGCGCACGTCCGGGGACTACATCTATTTCGCCCGCAACGATCCCAAAGCGATGGGGCAATGTCGGGTCTTTCTTCTCGATCCGGTTGTGGACGGCAAACGCGCGGGGATCGTCACCCACCTCGAGATCCCGGTGGGGACGTACTGAGCGGCGGGCTTGGCCCGTAAACGTCCGCGGAACGTTGGGCCTAGCGTAAGCGCGCCGTTGTGAGCGACGAATAGCCTTCGCCGAACGCGGCTTTCGCCCCGGGCGGGGTTCCGGGGTATCGCTCACGGCCGGTGCCTGCGTTTTCATCGCGACAGCGACCGGTGAGGAGGTAGGAGTGGAGCGTAGGGGATTTGAACCCCTGACCCCCGCATTGCGAACGCGGTGCTCTCCCAGCTGAGCTAACGCCCCGACCATGACTTCTCTATAAGGTGGGCCGGCCGCGGTCAAGGCCGATCAGTCGAGGCCGCGCTCGGTGAGATCGTCCTCGTCGAGACCCAAGTAATGCCCGACTTCGTGCATGACCGTGATGCGGAGCTCTTCGAGCATGCGCTCGCGATCGTCGGCGATCCGCTCCAAATTTCGGCGGTAAAGGACGATGGCCGAGGGAAGGTTGGACCAGGGGTTGTCCAAGGTGCGGTCCATCAGCGAACTGCCGGTGAAATACCCCAGGATCTCAGCGGGCGGCATCGGCGGATCCCAGCCGGCGAGCACGTCTTCCTCGGGGATGTCCTCCGCGAGAATGGTCACCTGTTTCAGATACTCTTGGATGGAGGGATGCATCGCTTGAACGCACTCCTCGACCACCGCTTCCAGAGTTTCGTCATCGAGCGGGACCCGCTTCGGAAAGGTCGGGTCGAGGCGGTGGGCACGGCGAATGTCGCGATCGGATCCGGTGAAGTCGCCGCGGCGCTCCCGCAAGAGTCCCCGCCACCAATAGGCGTCGGGGTGGGTCGCATCGAGGCGGATCGCTCGGGAAACGTAGGGAAACGCCTCGTCAAACCGAAGCTGATCGAACAATGCACCCGCGAGCCCGCTCCACGAAGGCGCATGGTCGGGCTGAATGTGCACCACCCGCCGATAACAATCCTCCGCCGCCTCCAAGTCGCGCAGCTCGCGATGGGCTTCTGCCGCCAGGAAGAGCGCTCCGGGATGTTCGCCGAAGGTGGCCAACACCCGCTCGCAGATCTCCAAGGTGGTGTCCGACTCGCCGCGATCGAGAGCAGCTTCCGCCATGTCGAGCGCGGTTTCTAGGTCCACGCCGGAATCTTCCGCTTTCATCGACGGCCGCCCGCAGTTGAGGAAACTCAACCCCTCCACTTAACCCGATGCGGGCTCTTGCCGCCACCACGCCAGAAGTCCGACCTGCCGCGCGGAGAATTCCGATGACCGTTTGGACTTCGGTGCCGTAGGTAGCCCTACTTGGCGGTTTTCAACCATTCCACCGTCGCGGCCACCTGCTCGGGGGTCAGCGGCGCGCCGGGGTTTATGCCGCCGCGCCGCGCTTGGAGGGGGGAGCCGATCCGCGCTGGGAGGGGGGAGCCGATCGGGCTGGCCGGCGGGGCAAACGTCGGCTCTTCCAAAGGAACCGTGCTGCACATGGTATGCGGAGCGCCCCGTTTGCGGGTGGGGCGCGGTGGGGGTTCGACGCCGGCTCGGGAACCTTCAACGCAAACGTCTCCCGAAAACCAAAGGACGTCGGCGCCGATGCAGTATTCATTGCGTCCGTCGCCGTCGGTGTCGCCCCAGCTCATGCGAGCATCGAGACCCGCCCCCAGAGAAACCCCCCCGCGGACCTTCATGTCGTGATCGGGCGTGCCCTCGGTGCCCAGCGTCGCAGAGGTTTCGCAGGCATTGGCCTGTAGTCCAGCGCGAAACCCATTTGGACCCACCGCCAGTCGTGCGCTGGTGGTTCCGCCACCCACGTCGGCTTTCCAGCCCTTGCCTTCGGCTTCCATCTTCGCCGCTGCCGCGGAGGCCTCGACCCCGTAGTAGCCGTCTTTTCCTTTTGGACCGCCGACTTTGACCTCACCCACTTTGAGGGTGGTATCGTTTCGCTCGGTTTCGTACAGGGTGTCTTGGCGTGGGGAAGGGCGCGACCGATCCGCAGAAATGGAGGGTCCTCGGTATGCCGGTGGAACCATTGGCGACCCCATCGACATGGTTGGTTGGCTTGCTGCCTGAGCGCGAAGCACCTTTGGATCGCTGCAGATGCCCGTCTTGGCGTCGAAGACATAGCCTCCGTTCATACAGTCTTCCATCTGCGCGTCCAGGGCCGCCGTGAGGTCC
>SYKL01000241.1 GCA_005797785.1 Pseudomonadota bacterium
ATTTACGGACTTCTCTCCTCGATGATCGTACACGGATGGTGTTTGTCGCGTTGCCAGAGGAGATGGTGGTCAACGAGACCCTGGAAACCGTTGAGAGAATGAGGAAGTCGGAGATCTTGGGTGGCGAGCCGGTGGTGATCCTCAACAAAGCGACCTTGCCAAGCTTGACCGACGATGAACGAGCGTTGATCGCCAAGTTGGGTGAGCAAGAGCTTACGCCGCTGCAGGAGGAATTCGTTCGTGCGGGCCGGTGGGAAGACCAATTGGAACAGGCGACTGCGGAAGCGAGAGATCGCTTAACAACTGTGTTTCAAGAGCCTCCCTTGCTGGTGCCCCCGGCGGGAGCGGGGGGCGTGGTTCGGTTGGTCGTGGCGGCGGCGGCGGTGCATCTCGGACGGCAGGTCGGGGTGACGCGCAGGGATCTGTCATGGATTTGAACCATTGGCTTCAAGAGTCGCGTTTGGTGGTGTGTGTAGGGTCAGGCGGCGTTGGAAAAACGACCACTGCCGCGACCATCGCGCTGTGGGGCGCCTTAAACGGGCGACGGGCACTGGTAATCACCATTGATCCGGCAAAACGGCTGGCAAACAGCCTCGGTCTCGATAAGATCGGCAGCGAAGAAACGCGCATTGATCTTTCGGCCATTCCGGAAGCCAAGGGTGAATTGTGGGCGCTGATGCTGGATTCACGGCACACGTTCGACAATCTGATTCGAAGGGTGGCTCCGAATCCGGAGGTTCGCGACCGCATTTTGGCCAATCACATTTATCGGCAAATGGCCGATACTTTTGCGGGAAGCCAGGACTACATGGCGACCGAAAAGCTGTACGACATGGCGGAGACCGGAAAATTCGATCTTTTGGTGCTCGACACGCCGCCGGTCAAAAATGCCCTTGATTTCCTGGAAAGTCCGGGGAAGTTGCTGAACTTCTTGGACGAGCGGATCTTGAGTTGGTTCACGGGTCCGGCGGCGGGAAGCAGCTTTGCAAGCCGGTTGATGGCGGGTACGTCCAATGTCGTCTATTGGTTGTTGGGCCAGGTGTTCGGCAACGATTTCTTGGACGACTTAGCAGTATTTTTCAAGGACTTTCAGGGATTATACGAAGGTTTTCGTCGTCGGCACGATGCGGTGTTGGCCCTGTTCCGCGATCCCCGGACGTCGTTCGTGACGGTCTGCGCTCCCACGGAATCCAGCGTGGATGTCGCTACTTTCTTTCAAGAGGAGCTTCGTAACCGAAGTTTGCCGCGAGGCGGAGTGATCGTCAATCAGGTGCATTCCGCGGAGGGTGCCACCCATGACGCTTCGGCGGTTTTGGGCGAAGTAGCGGCCAAAGCGGGTGCCGATCTTCCAGCGCCCGTGGTCAATGCGGTGCTGGCTCGGCTGGGGATGGCCCACAAACGCCTTCATGAGCTGGTGTTGGCGGAGCAGGCGTTGGAAGAGAAGGTTCGGCGTGCGGCTGAGGGCGCCGGCTTTTACCAAGAAGTACCCCGGTTTGACGGCGAGGTTCATGACGTGACCGCGCTTCGAGGCGTAGGTCGTGCGTTGTTCGAGATTCCGGCGACGAAGGTCTAGGGATGCGGGTGGGGCTTCGACCGATCGATCTGGAGCGGCATTCCGTCGAATTGTTGCCGTTGTACTCGGATCCTGTGGCGATGAAGTTTATCGGTGGGCAAACGATGGAGGATGCGGGCGCCGTTCGCCTTTTTTTGGAGCGACGTCTGAAGCGATGCGGCGCTCCACCGCTGGGTTTTTGGGCGGTGGAGGAGCGGGGCACCAAAGCGGTCATCGGAACCGCCCTACTCGATCATCCTCCAATTTCGTCCACTCAAGCGGATCCCGTGCGTATGTCATCGGACGTTCAAATCGGTTTGGCTCTTCGCCAGGATCGATGGCGATTTGGTTATGGAAGAGAGCTTGGACTGGCACTTCTGGACTATGCGGTTCACACCTGTCGGTTGAACACGCTGATCGCGCTTGCGGAACCCGAACACCGCGTGTCGGTCCATCTGATGGAAACCTTGGGATTCACCTTCGATGGAGAAACCCACGATTACTATGGCGGAATCGCCATGTACCGGTATTCTCTGGTATTACCGCGGGATGAAGCTGCCGTCCTTGGCGATGATCGGGGCGTTGGCTCCAAAATCTTCGTTGGAGAGTAGGCGGATCAGATCGATGGATCGGCCGGTTGGGTCGACCTCTGGTACCCCTTCTCCGACCTGACGAACGGGGAGGATCTTTCCCGATGAAAGCTTGCCGTCTGCGGCGAGAGAGACCTCCAACACCAGACTGGTGGAGAGATCGCCGGACAGATTAAACCGCCCATAGGTAGCGAAGTTTCCCATGGAGTACGCCACCAGGTGGCCGTCCACGATCTCCATGCCGCGCGGAACGTGGGGCCCTGCGCCGAGGACGAGATCCGCCCCCGCGGCGATGACTACTCTCGAAAACGTCCGTAGATCTCCACGATTTTCGCCGAGGAAGATCTCTTCCCCCTTGGGCACGTGTTTGGCTTTGGCGCCCTCACCACCGCCGTGGAAGAATACGACGACGAAATCATGGGTTTCAGAGGCGGCTTTAACCAAGGTGGCTGCGGTTTCATGATCGTTGACATCATTGACCGCGGCGTTGGTGTGAAACCCGATCACCGCGACCTTCTTCCCTTTGGATGAGAGTTTACCGATGGAGCCCGGCGCTCCGGACCAGGCGATCTTGGCTTGATCGAGAGTCTGCTCGGTGGTTCGTCGGCATTCATCGCCGAAATCGCCGGCGTGGTTGTTGGCCGTGGAGCCGAAGTCCACGCCGGAATCGACAAGATACTTTACATATCGCGTCGGGGTCCGAAATGCGTAACAGTTGCTTCCTTCGCCGCATTTGGTGGTGATTCCGGAGTCACAGAACGGCCCTTCCAGGTTCACCAACGTCAGATCCGCATCCCGCAGCAGGTCCCGAACGCCGACCAGCATGAGCGCGCCATCTTGCGGCGGCAGTGTAGGCGGAAACTCTGTTCCAAGCATGATATCGCCGGCCGCACGAAGACGAAGAACCGAAGCAGTTTTTGGAGTAACGGACGCTGGAACCCCGGTGCCCGATGCGGCGATCCGCTGGTCGTCTTCCAGATTTTGGCGGGCTTGGGTGCGGTATTTGTCGAGACCGTCGAGACCCGCGGGAAGCGCCTCGATCTTGTCCCATTGTTCGAGGACTTTCGTCCAATTGTTGGTCGTCCACCAGGACCATCCCAACTCCCATCGGCAACGGGTGACCAACTCGGGGTCAGTAGCGGTGGTCAAGCATGCCTCGAATTCGACGATCGCTCGCTCTGTATCTTTGCTTTTCTGTGCTTGGATCCCGGCGTCCAAGCGCTCGGTCGGAAGTGGTGGATCCGCAAACGCTGCGCTGCCCATTCCCAGCGATAAAAGCGTAAAAAAACCCGCCAAACTTCTTCGCACAGACCGCTCCATTCCCCCTGCGCGCATCGCCCCTCCGCGTTAGAACAAACGGATACCCCGTTCCCTTGGCCTCGTCCGATGGACACCTTCGCGCTCGACGTTGTTCCTATCCGCATTGAAGACGAAATGCGGAACTCCTACATGGACTATTCGATGTCCGTCATCATTGGGCGCGCTTTGCCCGATGTTCGCGACGGCTTGAAGCCGGTCCATCGACGCATCTTGTACGCGATGTTCCAGGAAGGACTGCTTTCAAGCCGAAAGTACAGCAAGTGCGCCGGTGTGGTCGGCGAAGTTCTTAAAAAGGACCATCCGCACGGCGATTCCGCGGTGTACGACGCCCTAGTTCGCATGGCCCAGCCATGGAACCTTCGCTATTTGCTCGTCGATGGCCAAGGAAACTTCGGTTCGGTCGACGGGGACCCCGCCGCCGCCTACCGGTATACCGAATCGCGTATGACCCGTCTCGCCGAAGAGATGCTGGTCGACATCGAAAAAGAGACGGTCAGCTTTTCGTGGAACTTTGATGGAACGGTATTGGAACCGGATGTTCTACCGTCTAAGTTTCC
>SYKL01000028.1 GCA_005797785.1 Pseudomonadota bacterium
CAGCGCCGGAATTTCCGAAGTACACCATGGCGTTTCCGCCTTTGACCGGAACGCGTTGGCAGAGTTCCTTCGCTAGCTTTCCCTGAGTGGGGTAGTAGAAATCGGTGCCCGACATATGGATCAGGTTGGCGGCCTGATCTTGGATGACCTTCACCACTTCGGGATGGCAGTGGCCCGTGGCCGTGACCGCAATTCCGGCGGTGCAATCCAGGAATTCGTTGCCGTCGGGATCGATGATCCAGCACCCCTCGCCGCGCGCGGCGACTAGGGGGTAGTCCCGAGTGTAAGACGTCGAAACGTAAGGCTCAGACTCCTTGATCACGGCGGTCGCGAGAGGTCCAGGAAGCTGCGTGCGAAGAAGGGGGCGCCGCGCCATAGGGGTCTCCAGGTTGGGGCGCCGTTGTATTCGGTCGTTCGCAGGGCCGCCAGCCCTGCCGGGCGGTTGCAAGGGAGGTTTGGCGATGAAAGCGGGTTCGGCATGTGTCGACGGCGTAGTCACCGACTTGGCAAATGCGAAATTGCCAGTCTGGGACGAAGCTTTCCTGTCGGGGTGGACCGTTTTTGAGACGCTGCGCGTTGAAAATGGCGTTCCGTTGTACCTGGATCGCCACCTCCTGCGATTGGAGCGATCGGCCGCGAGCGCGGAGGTGCCGATGCCGAAATGGAAACGGTTGATGGAGGAGGTTGAAGAGGTGCTTCAAGGTTGGCTATCCTTGGGGCGGTTGCGGATCACCCTCACCGGATCCGGCCGGCGGGTGGTGACGGTGGAACCTCTGGATCCGGCAGTCGTGAACGGCCCCGTTCGAGTGTCGATGGCGTTGGGGGCGTGGGACCCCGCGCTTGGACCGACGGTAAAGCATGGCAATCGTATGGGGTGGAACCTCCTTTTGAAGCGGTCAGGGGGCGACGATCTCCTGCTCACAGATAGTAAAGTGCTTGTCGAATCCGTGCGCGGTGCGGTCTGGGCGGTGATCGACGGGGAACTGTGGACGCCGCCGGAAGATCAACGTTCTTTGCCGTCGATTTCGCGGGCAGTGATCGTCGAGCGGGCGCAGCGTCTGGGAATAGGCGTTCGAAGAGATTATCCGCCACTCCAGGGTTGGGATGCGCTGTACATCAGTTCGTCGGTTCGGGATTTGTGCCCGGTGGTGGAGTTGGATGGACGGCCGCTTTCCGGCCTTGAACGGATCGGTCGAGCGTTGAGCGTGGGCGTTGTCCAACCCTAAGGTTACGGGCCAAACCAAGACATCGGGGGCAGGGTGGCGAATTCAGCGGACAACGACATCAGCGTCATTCCCTTTACGACGCAATTGCGTTCGTTGGCCCTGCCGTATTGGCTTTCCAACACGATGGAGATGTTGGAGCGCCTGGCCTATTATGGGCTTCGAACAGTCCTTCCGGTCTATATGCTTTTGGCGGTGGAGAGCGGAGGGCCACAGTTCGACAACGTCCAAAAGGGGCAGATTTTGGCGGCTTGGGCGGCCATCCAGAGTTTTGTCCCCATTCTCAGCGGTGGATTTGCCGATCGTTATGGGTACCGGCTCGCGGTGGCGGCGTCTATCCTCATCAAAATGGCCGGCTACATCGGCATGGCGTTCGCAATGGAGGCGGCCTTTGTGGTGTCGCTGGGTGCCAGTGCCGGGGTTCCAGGCCATCCTACGGTGTTTTGGCTGTTTGGCGCGGGAGCGATGCTGCTGGCCTTGGGGACCGCAATCTTTAAACCCGGCATTCAAGCGCTGATGGCAGACGGGATCACCCCACAGAACAGCAGTGTGGCGTGGGGCCTGTTCTACCAGTGTGTGAATTTGGGTGGGTTCCTCGGGCCGATCCTTGCGGGCTACATGAAACTGATGGCATGGAAGTGGGTATTTCTAAGCTGTGCGGGGATTGTGGCGCTGAACTTCCTGATTCTCCCGTTTATTCCTGAGCCGAAGCGCGAAGGGCCGGTTTCCAAGGAGTCGGTTTGGTGGCTGATTTATCGGAGTGCCACTGAGATTTTGGAGCCGCGCGTGCTCGGCTTCCTTGCGGTATTCAGCGGATTTTGGGCGATGTTCTACCAATTGTTCGATCTGCTGCCGGTGTTTATCGAGGACTGGGTGGACACCACGGGCGTCTACAACCTGCTCGCGGTGCCGCTCTTCTCGTGGTTTGGGTCGGTTCCTCCGACAGAATGGGGTGGCCACGTCCCGCAAGAGCTGATGGTCAACCTCAACGCTGGCCTGATCATGTTGTTCGCGTTTGTCGTGGGTTATTTCACAGGGAAGATCCGCAGCATGAACGCGATGATTTGGGGAATCGTCGTTGCCGCTTTGGGGATCTTCCTGCTGAGAACCCACGATGGATGGATGCTTTTGTTGGGCATCGCCGTGTTCAGCTTCGGCGAAATGATGGCTTCGCCGACGAAGACGCGTTACATCGTTGCGATCGCGCCTCCTGGAAAGAAAGGGTTATACCTTGGATATGTCAATGCGACGGTCGGGATCGGCTGGTCGCTCGGGAGCCTGATCGCTGGTACTCTGTATGAGGAGGGTGGGGATAAAGTGGCGCTCGCACGCCGCTATTTGGTGGATACGCACCACATGGAGCGGGCGGTGGTCGACGCGATCCCGAAGACTGAGGTGCTCACCACACTGGCGAGCAAGATCGGTGCCGGGATTCCAGAGGTGACAAGCCTCTTGTGGTCGACTTATCAGCCGACGACGATTTGGGTTTACTTTGCGGCGATCGGGTTGATTTCGATGATCGGTTTGTGGGCGTTTGATCGCGTGACTCGGCTGGATCTGCGTTTGGAGGGTTTGGCCCTTACAGGAGTGACTTTCGCGGTTACGGCCCTCAGCTATGGCTGGAATGTTGGCGTGCATTTTGCTGCGTTGATGCTGCTCGGGGTGGTCCTTCACGGCCAACGACCCGCTCCACAGGTGGAAACATGAGGTCTGGACTTGAGGTTTTGTTGGAAGACGTCTCTCGGCTTCACGGCTTGAGAGTGGGGTTCGTCTGCAATCATACGGCGATCGACCGCGACTTTCGCCATGGGATCGATCGGCTGATCCAAGCCGGGGTCAACTTGGTTCGGCTGTTCGGGCCGGAACACGGCGTTCGAGCGACCGCTCAGGACATGGAAGGCGTGGACGAATTCCGGGATCCGGTCACCGGTGTGCCGACGGTGTCATTGTATGGCGATTCGGCGGCCTCTTTGCATCCGAAAGCGGATCACCTGCGCGATTTGGACGTGATTCTGTTCGACATTCAGGACATCGGCAGCCGATATTATACGTACCAAGCGACGCTTGGCTTTGTGATGCAGGTGGCGGGTCCGCTGGGCGTTAAGGTGATTGTGCTCGATCGCCCGAACCCCATCGATGGGATGACCCTGGAAGGAAATGTGGTCCAACCGGGGTTTGAGAGTTTTGTTGGCGCGTTTCCGTTGGCGGTGCGTCACGCAATGACCGTCGGCGAGTTGGCTTACTTCTTCCGCGATCATTGTGGGATCGCTTGCGAGATCGAGGTGATCTTGTGCGAAGGGTGGTCGCGCTCCCAATGGTACGATCAGGGCGATCTTCCTTGGGTTTACCCCTCTCCGAACATGCCGACGCTGGACACCGCGACCGTGTATCCGGGCACCTGCCTGATTGAAGCGACCAATCTCTCCGAAGGCCGTGGAACGACGCGTCCTTTCCATCTGGTCGGTGCACCCTGGATTGATCCCGAGAAGTTCGTTCGCGAATGTGAGCGCCGCGGCGCCGACGCCGGTTTGGCCGGGGTGGCTTTCCGACCCTCCGCCTTTGTCCCTGGATTTCAGAAACACGCCCGTAAACGTTGCGGGGGTATTGAAATCCATGTGACCGATCGCACGCGATTGAACGCCTATTTGCTCGGCATGGTGGTAACGGCCGCGGGCCGTGCGGCCCATCCCGAGCTTTTCGCCTGGAGAACCGAGGCCTATGAATTCGTGACGGACCCGATCGCGATCGATCTCTTGACCGGATCGACCGAGTACCGCGAAACCGTAGAGAGCGAGGGGTCGCTGTCGGAATTGCTGGTGCGATGGGCTCCGCAGTTGCGATCGTTCGACGAAAAAAGGAAGACCTGTCTCCGTTACACGTGAGTCGAGCGAAATCTACAAAAGGTAGATCTGGGAGGGTGAGTGCTCCACGAAATGATGCAGACGTGGTTCGAGTGGTCGCGGGACGGGGGCTACGCGGGCGTGTTCTTCATGATGGCGCTCGAAAGCACAATCGTGCCGATCCCGTCGGAGATCGTGATCCCACCCGCCGCCTTTTGGGCGTCGCAAGGGCACATGAACATTTGGGGGGTGATCCTCGCCGGAGGGGCAGGTTCCACCTTCGGTTCCACGGCGACCTATGGGTTCACCTACTGGGTAGGCCGGGCTTTTGTCCAGCGGTGGGGGCGTTATTTTCTACTTCCCCCCGAACGAATGGCGCTCGCGGAAGCGTGGCTCACGCAGTTTGCGCTGGGTGGCGTGTTCTTTGCACGTTTGCTTCCGGTGGTCCGGCATTTGATTGGCTTTCCAGCGGGACTGCTGCGGTTTCCGTTGTTGCCGTTCGTCGGCGTGACCTTTGTCGGGTCCACCCTCTGGTGTGCAGTTCTGGCGTTCTTTGGTCAGAAGACGCTGGGCAAGCACCCCAAACTGATCGAAGATCCGGAACAGATGGCCCACGTCTTGAAGGCGGAAATGGGCTGGTTCGTCGCGTTGGTGGTGGCGTTGGGAGCGGGATGGCTCTTTGTTCGCTGGTTTCAGGGGCGGGCGAAGACGGCCTAGCGACCCTTCGGAAACTGACGTGAAATCCTAGAGAATCCAGTGGAGAGTCGTGTCCGCCACCAACCGAGCCGGAGTTCGCTGACTTCGGCCATCGCAAAGCTCCCCAGGAACACTGCGGTCGTCAAAAATGTAAGGTGAGCAGCACTTTTTTCGTCGTAACTGGGTCTGCTCGACACAAAGACCACCAATGGCATGTGGAAGAGGTAAAGTGAAAAGGTTCGCGCCGATAACCAGCGGATCAAACTTTCTAATCCAGCGGGAACTGAGTTCCCGTCCCTCCCGATCGCCGCCGCCCCCACAAAGTGCGCGGCCGTGAATAAGGACAGGACGAAGTTCCACAGGAACTCATCGGAAAAGCCAAGGATGGGATTAGGGTCTCGCCCACCCAGTGCTACGGAGGTGATGTGGGTCAGGAATGCAGGCGTGTGAACGGCCTCCGAGCCCAGATATGCCAACACCGGCAACACAAAAAACGCCGCCCCCACCGCTGCTTTCATATTTCGAACGCCTTCGTGCTGGAGCAGGCGTTGAACCGCCACTCCGAGTAGCCAACACGGAAGGAGCAGCAACAACCGAGGTCCCACCAGAAGTGCGACGAAGGCGAGGCCGTAGAGGCGCCATCGATCCCGCCAGTAGGTCGCAATGCCAAAACCCACGTAGTACCAAAATTCATAGGTCAC
>SYKL01000242.1 GCA_005797785.1 Pseudomonadota bacterium
GTGCGATCAACTCCACCACGGCGGCGTGAAGCTGGTTTTCATCGCGCATGGGTGCGGTGCAACCTTCCAAATAGCTGACCACGCTGCCTTTGTCGGCGATGATCAGGGTGCGCTCAAACTGCCCGGTATTCGCGGTATTGATCCGGAAGTATGTGGACAACTCCATCGGGCACTTGACGCCGACGGGGATGTATACAAACGAGCCGTCAGAAAACACCGCTGAATTCAACGCTGAGAAGTAGTTATCCGTGACCGGAACGACACTTCCGAGGTACTTTTTCACAAGATCAGGATGATTGTGCACCGCCTCCGAGAAGCTGCAGAACACAATGCCCAACGAAGCGAGCTTTTCCTTGAAGGTGGTGGCGACCGACACGCTGTCGAACACGGCATCGACGGCGACCCCCGCCAACCGCATCTGTTCGACCAGCGGGATCCCCAGCTTTTCGAAGGTGGCCCGTACTTCGGGGTCGACCTCGTCCATGCTGTTGAGTTGTTTCTTCGGCTTTGGAGCAGCGTAGTAGCTGATGGACTGATAATCCACGCGCTGGTAGGACACTTTCGCCCACCGCGGCTCCTTCATCTCGGTCCACTTGCGATAGGCTTTCAACCGCCATTCCAAGAGCCACTCGGGCTCTGATTTCTTGGCGGAAATGGCGCGAACGACGTCTTCGTCCAGGCCCGGCGGAAACACATCGGTCTCCACGTCGGTGACGAATCCGTACTTGTATTCGCCCTTATCGATGAGATCGGCGACGGTTTCGCTCATAAGGATGGCTCCGCGCCCGCGAGCGGCGTATTCTGTCCAGCTTCAAATAGGCGAACACCCATGGATTTGGGGCCGTTGAGCAGATCGGCGAGGGTGATTTTCTCTAACACTTGCTGAAGTGCACCGCCCACCCAACGCCACAAGGTGCGAACGGAACAATCGGTCGGTCGGTGGATGCACGACACACCCTGTCCCGTATGAACCTGGCAAAATGCTTCTGAGAACAAGGGACCGTCCAAAACCTCGATCACCTGTTGCATGGTGATCTCGGAAGCCGGCCGAGAAAGACGGTAACCGCCGGTGGCACCACGGGTGCTGGTGACGAGTCCGCCCTGCCGCAGCACGCGAACCAGCTTGGCGACGTACTCGGGCGACAGGCCCTCTCCGGTGGCGAGTTCGCTGATTTGGACCGGATCCGGGCCAGGATGCTGTGCAATCTGCAACAGGCATCGGAGGCCGTATTCTTCTTGTGCAGAGAGTTTCATGGCGCCGCCTTATCTAATCTATACCATTTAGTCAACAAGGCTGCGGCGGCCAAGGACGCACTTTGCGAGTCGGCGGGTTACACCGCGAGAGTGTGGTGGAGGGGTAGGATGGGACCGTGGCTTTGGGCGGCGATGGCGATGGCAGGGCCGGTGAGCGAGAGCTTCGACAAGGAACATCGGCTGACGTGGGTGGGGATCGACCTCACGGAAGCGGAGTTCTTTGTCCCGGAAACGTTCGATTCCAAGGAAGACAGCGTATATTGGGGTCCTGGCGGCGGTCTCGACGACTTTGTCGACAAGTTTGAAAACAACGATCAAGCGCGAATCAAGCTTTCCGAAGACTGGAATGCGATGATCGTCAATGAAACCGCTCCTTGGCTCAAGAAGAAGCTGGCCGCGGAGATTGTGGTGGCGCTGGCTGAGCCCGATGGCCCGAGTGGACGCTGGGTGGGAGCGCCTTTTCGGCCGGATTTTGACGCGGCTCGGGTGCCGGCACACTTCACGGAAGCGGATGTGCAACGCCGGGTTCAACTGTTGGCTACCACCGGCCCTGGGGTGGGGATGGTGTTGATCGCGGAACGCTTCTCAAAAACGGAGGCCAAAGCCTGCACATGGCCGACGTTCTTTGACTTGGGAACGCATGCCGTACTTCATACGGAACGCGTGTGCAAAGAGCCCAGCGGTGGCGGGTTTCGTAACTACTGGCTGAACCCGATGCGCGATACGATCCGAGAGGCCGCTTTGGGCCTGAAGGAAGGAAAATGGTAGGCCATCGTATTGCGGTGATTCCAGGGGATGGAATCGGTACCGAGGTGATCGAGCAGGGCATGCGGGTGCTAAAACACCTGGATCAGGCCAATGATCTTTCGCTGACGTTTGAAGTGTTCGATCTTGGCGCCGATCGCTACCTTCGCGATGGCACCACCCTGCCGGACGATGTGCTCGAACGCTTCAAAAAGGAGTTTGATGCGATATACCTGGGCGCGTTGGGCGACCCGCGCGTTCCCTCCAACGTTCACGCCAAGGACATCCTGCTGGGAAGCCGGTTTAAGCTAGATTTGTACATCAATTTCCGGCCGGTGCGCCTGCTCGACGAGCGGTATTGCCCGTTAAAAGACAAGAAACCGCAGGATGTGGACTTTGTGGTGTTTCGGGAGAACACCGAGGGCTTGTACACCGGCATTGGTGGCCAATTCAAGCGAGACACCCCCGACGAAGTAGCGCTTGAAACCGAAATGAACACTCGAAAAGGAGTGGAACGGATCATCCGAGCGGCGTTCGAATACGCCAATCGGCGTCCGCAAGGCCACAATTCGTTGTGCATGTCCGACAAGGCGAACGCCATGCGGCACGGTCACGATCTCTGGCAGCGGGTATTCAAGGAAGTGGGCCGGGAATACCCCAACGTCCCGCAGTTCCATCTGTATGTGGATGTGCTTTGCATGGAGATGGTGCGTGCACCCGAACGTTTCGACGTGATCGTCACCAACAACCTGTTTGGGGACATTGTCACCGACCTGGGTGCGCAAATTCAAGGCGGGATCGGTCTCGCCGGATCCGGCAATATTCACCCGGGGAAGGTGTCTTTGTTTGAACCGGTGCATGGATCGGCGCCGGACATCGCTGGCAAGGGGATCGCCAATCCGTTGGCGTCGATTCTGACCGCGGGAATGATGCTAGAAACGCTGGGTTATCCTGAACTGGAAGCGCAAGTGCGGGGTGCGGTGGCAGGCGCACTTCACGAGAATCGGGTGACTCGGGAGTTGGGTGGCACGCTGTCGACGCGTGAAGCGACGGATGCCGTGTTGGAACAGCTTTAGCAGTTCGTCAACCGCGACGCCTGATCACTGGCCACCTTTGCCGGTTCGGCGTTGTAGATTCTTGGCTGTTCCGCTTCTCTCCCGACCTGGCCGGACCCAGGCGATGTCGGCGTCGGAGGCCGCCGTCATTGCGGCGTCCCGGTCCTCATCCGTGCCAAATCCGCCAACTGTCTTGAAATTCCAAGCGTTGTTCCTTGGTGATTCAAACATATGGTAGACGGTGGTCCGGTCGCACCCGAGTGCTGCGAGCGCGCGTTGGCACATGGTGTCGGCTCCCCGGGCGTCACCTACGACGAATCTTGCCCCCTCTTCGAATGCCGCGGCGATCGCGGCCGCGTAGTGCGCGTCGAACTCGCGATCGGTGAGGTCCAAATGGCCAGAGAGGTAGTACGTCTTTGATGGATCGTTCTGCATGGCGGCCTCGGAAGGTCCCTCTAGAGGTTCACCGGATGGTAAAGCGGTTGACGATTAGCGGACCCGAGGGGTCTCCCTTCAACCCTTCACTCGGTGTCAGCGTAGCCGGCGCCGGTCGCCCAAGTACCGGGCGATCCTGAACGATCGGATGCGGCATCGGCGAAGGCCGAGTGCTGTACCCAGGCCGAACTGGAGATCTCTTCGCGTACCCATGCTTCTGAAAGCCCAGAAGTGAACGTCATGGTGTCGAGGAGCGTCGACGACAACGAGGTCGTGGTCGTGACCCGGACCGTGTCTCCGCTGTTGTTGAGTCCCAACCCCTGCGCGCCACCCACAGCGACGGCAGCGGCATCCCCAGCGTTCGAGGACGAACTTCCCGAGCACCAAGGCCCGCTGTCGGTGGTGCCCGGAGTGGCGCCAAACACGACCACCGCTTCGCCGGCGCCCAGAGTGACGCTACCGAAAGTGTAGCGCGGAACTCCGCTCACGTCCCAGGCATTGACGTCCCAGATCGAGACACCTGCCAGAGCGAGCGGTGCGGACGAGGCATTGTAGAACTCGACGAATTCATCCCCGGGTTCTTCCGAAGTGCCGTCACAATTCTGATCTCCCTCGATGACCGTGGACGTGCCACCGTCGTCGGAAGGGGAGTCCGCGAGGACCTCCACCATCACCAGGGCGTCAACGGACGGGGCGACGCCCGCCGACACCAATGCGACCGTAGCGGAGTCTGATCCGCCTTCGGCACTGGCTGTGAGGGCGATTCCGGTGGCGGGGGTCGAGCCGGTGGCCACGATTCGGAAGGTGGCGGAGATCGAACCTTCTGGAACCGTGACTTGGGTGGGGGTGGTGAGTGCAGACGAAGTATCGGTCAGCGCGACGACCGTGCCGCCCGGGGGAGCGGGAGTGTCGATTTCGACGGAAACAACGGCCGTTCCCCCATTGACGGCGACCGACAGGGACGATGACCCATTGGTCTCGACGGCGACCACCGCCGCGCCTTCCACCAACGTATCGTCCTCGACCATTCGCCCTTCGACGAATGCCTCCACCGGCGTATTTTCCTCAATGTAGGCGCGAAAGACGTCGGCATCGAGTTCTCGGGTCACATGCTCGAACGACGTGAGCATCGAGTATCCGTCGCCGCCCAACGCGAGAAAATCGGTGGTGATCACGGAATAGAGGTCGCTGTCTGGGAGAACGGGCGTGCCATCCTCCAATTCAACCGAGACCACGCGGTCCCCGGCGGGAGAGTCGACATCGTACACGACGTTGAATCCGGAGATCTGGGGGAACTTTCCGGCCTTCAGCGGGAGGGTGTCGAGGCCCCACTCCAACATCTCCCACAGGACCGCGCCTGTGATGTTCAGTGTGACGAGCTCATTTCCGAAGGGTTGAACCGTGTAGACGTCGCCGAGCACCAGGTCGTAGGGGGGGCCGCTGGCGAAACCTTCGACCGGACGGCGAAGATCGGTGTTCGCCGGGGTGTAGCTCGAGGGGAGCGGCGCCCGGATGCTGCCGCCATTGATGAACGCGATGTCGACGTCGTAGCGGTCGCGGAAAGCGTCGGCGACAAGGTTGCCAATGGGCATTTCCTTGAGCCGCTCTTGGGTGCCGTCGCGGACCAGGGTGGTCGAGATCGTTCCGACCGGCGTGTCGTACAGCGCGGTCAGTTCCTCGCGGTAGGGGGCCAACAGATCGACGATCGCACTGTCGTCCGGCATGACGACGACCACACCATCGGGACCATTGGTCGCGCCAATCGGCTCGACAAAGTCTACTTGACTCGCGGAGATTTCGCCGGTTGCAGGCATTACCGTGAGCGCGATGCGGGCGTAGGTGGCGCCCTTGCTCACGTTCTCGACGACGATCTGATCACCGATCGTCTCGGACACGGAAAAGTCGGTGTGGTCGCCAACGATCACGTGAAAACCTGACACATTGTGCGCAAAGTCGATGAGCGGACCCACCGGATCGCCCTCGTCTTCTCCGGTGGCGCCCATGTGAACCAGCGCCACAAAGACGTTCGCCCCGTCGGCCTCTGCGGCCGCCTTGGCTTCCATCGCAGCGTCAGCGGAGTCGAGCACGTCCAGAGTGCCCATGTATCCTGGAAAGGTCAGGTCGGGTGCGTCGTCATTGGTGATGCCGATCAGGGCTACCCGGGCGCCACCGAATTCGACGATTTGGTACGGGGAAGCGACGCCGTCGAGATTGTCGTCGAGGTTATCAAGGTTTGAGCTTACGAAGTCGTACTCCGCCAGATCGATCATCGATTGCAGGTGGTCCGTGCCCCGATCGAAGTTGTGGTTGCCGAAGGTGTCCGCATCGAATCCCATGGCGTTCATCGCCAAAACCGCGGTGGATTCTTCGAAAAACGCGGAGAGGGGCGGCGATGCACCGAATGCGTCGCCCGCAGTGAGGGTGAGCACATTCTCGGCGCTTGCCCGTTCTTCGGCGAAGTAAGATGATAATACTGCGGCGCCCGCCACGGCCTTGGTCGAGGGGGGGACGGTGTTGGCGTCGGTGGTCACCGTCATCGGGTCGAGTTGGCCGTGCCAGTCCGATACCGTGAGCAGGACCAAGTCCACCGGGGTACAGTCGAGCTCGCAGTCGGGGTCGTCGCAATCGGTCAGTTTGTCCTCGTCGTTGTCCACGCCGTCGCCGCAGTCTTCGACGAGCGGCTGGGTCACGTCGGTGTCGGAGGTATCTTCGGTATCGACGGTGTCTTCGCTGTCCTGTTCCGCGTCGGTGTCGCCGGGCTCCGAGTCTGCAGGGGAGCCGGTACACGCAAACGCCGATAAACAAAGCCACAAACTGTATTTGGACACATGAACCTCGCGCGGCCTGTTATCTGTTGCACATCGACGTGTCGAGCGCGCCAATGGTCAATCGCTTGACTACAAATGGTCGAGCCCCGTTTCTGGATAGTTAAGCGCTTTACTGGCTGGTGCGCCGGTTTGGGCCAGGCCGGTCTCGACCAGGGTTAGGCAAAGCTGTTCGATGGATGCGCGATCCGGCTTTGCCGGGACGACATACGTTCGCTCCTGGTAGATCCGTTGGAGCTCACGTTCCTCGCCTTCGGCGGTTTCGACCAGTTGATCGTAGGACCACGCTCCGTCGCGAATCGTACGCAGTTCTTCTGCGTCACCGGTGCCTCCGTCGGCCCCTCGCCAGACGTTGACCTTGCCCGTCGCCAGGATTTCTCGGCCCATGCGTAGCAGACGAACGAGGTGGGAGGCATGTTTTGTGTCGTAGCCGTGCTTGGCTTCCAGGGCGGCGCGTGCAGGATTGCGTTCCGTTTTCCATTGAACGAACTGGCGCCAATGCCGGGCAGCGGCTTCATATTCCCGTTCGCGTTGCATGATATAGATCAAGTTGGAATCGAGGCCTACCCGGCGGGCGGCTGCGAGCCAGGTAGCACGCCCGTCGGTCTCAAATCCCAGTGCAACCCGGATCTCGCCAAGATGTTCGGCGATGGCGCTCTTGATGTGGATGGCCGCCGCGGGAGACAGGCTCGCCCAATCCACGTCCCAACGTTCGATCTGCTTTCGAACAGCCGCTTCAGCTGCTGCGAGCTGGTCTTTGGGGAGGAGAGTGGTTTCCGGAAGGTCGAAATCCGCACGGAGTGGTGGTTGTTTCGGAGGATGTAGCAACCACTGCCGGTGTCCTCGGATCCGTTTGAGCTGGGAGGAGGCGTAACCGCTGAACGTATGTCGAGATTCGGCGGAGAGGAAAAGGCCTCGTGCATTGCGAAGAACCTCCCCGAGCGGCGTGATGTGACGCACCTCGGAGTCGCGACAGAACAAGGAGTCCAGAATGTTGGGATTGCACTCGCTCGCGAGGGAGAGGAATTTTCGAATTTCAAAGAGGGTTCCCTCGAGTTTGGTGTGCTGGGCGGCTTCACGCTCATCGGCGTTTAGATAAGGAATAAAGCCCTCCACTGCTTCGCTGTGTTCAAAGCGGTGAAGAATGCCGTGAAAGTAGCGCGCGGGCGGAATCACCACGCCTTTCACATCCACGTCTGAATCGAGGCGGTTGAGGCCATAAATGCGGGAGCCGCCGACGGTGAGCAGGATGGTGTGTTGAACGATGTCGAAATCAGACAAGGTCGGACCTACGCAAGTCGAATAGCCACTCCTCGAGTTCGGAGCTGTTTTCGGCCTTTTCGGGCAGGGTAGACGCAGCTTTCGCGGCATCCAGGAGTTCAAACACACGGTTCATTAGGATTACCGCCCTTGAGTAAGCGCCCTCCGAAAGCCCTTGTTTTTCGGCCTTGCGTTTTGCTTCGAGAAGCTCCGTGAGGTCGATTCCGAATTGTGGAGCGAGAACCGTCACGTCGGTGATCACCTCGCCTGTTTGCAAGAGGTGGGCTCCGGTGAGTGCGGTGCGCAACACGTACAGAACTTTCTTTGCAGCGCGCTTTTCCTCGGCGACCTGCCGCTGATTGGACGCGAATCCGTGATAGTGACGGTAGAATTGGAGCGATAGATTTTTGCGTACGACCGGACGCAAGGAATTGAGCGGTGCGCAGGCGTGCAACGGAATCGCCCCGAGTACACGTTCAAGAAAGTTGCCGTTTCCCCTAAGGATTCCGCTGAGCACGGGTCCCACTTCGTTGGAGCCGTAGTCGAGTTCGACGCCCTCCACAAACTCGATCCGGTCGGCCACGGTGGAGGGCGGTTCGAGGGCCAGCACCGACCTTAGTGGGGCGATATGGATGCATTTCAGGTCGATATCGCTGTCCGGTGAGGGAAAGCCGTAGGCATGGGCCCCGGTCAACGAGATCGCGAGATGCCGACGTTCGGACGAGCGTTCCGTCAAGAAAGCCGAAACCACGCGGTGTTGGTGGGATGTGAGGCCGTTTGTCATGACCGCTCCGTGCTGGGCTTCTTTTCTAACGCCTCGGCCGGCGGTCTGCGGGTAGTCAACCAATTTACTATTCTTTGGGCTCTCGCCGGTGCGGCTCGGCTGGGTTACCCAAAGGAGAATGGGGCTTTAACGAGTCAACTTGCCCCTTTTCCTGGAGTGCCCATGCGTCTGGAAGTGAGCCGTCGCGAAGTCGTGATCTTGTCGGGTGTGCGCACGGCGTTCGGAACGCTGAGCGGCTCGCTGAAGGGGTTTTCGGCGACGGACCTTTCGGTCCCAACAGCCAAAGCGGCTTTGGAGCGGGCGGGGGTCGCTCCGGACGAAATCGACCATGTGATTTACGGAAACGTCCTTCAAACCGCCAACGACGCGATCTACCTCGCGCGGCATGTGGGCCTCAAGGTCGGGATTCCGCAGCAAGTACCGGCGTTGAACCTCAATCGCCTGTGCGGATCCGGCTTTCAGGCGGTGGTCTCTGCAGCCGAGCAAATCCTCACCGGTCAGGCAAAAGCGGTGCTTTGCGGCGGTGCGGAGTCGATGAGCCAGGCGCCGCACGTGATGTACGGCCTGCGGGATGGCGGCGCCCGTTTCGGCCAGGCCCCGAAAATGCAAGATCTCTTGTGGGAATGCCTGACCGACAGTTACACAGGTGCGCCGATGGCGATCACCGCCGAAAACCTTGCGGTGAAATACGGGATCACGCGGGAAGAGGTGGATGCCTACGCGTTGCTTTCGCAAGAGCGCTGGAAAGCGGCGCAGGAAGCGGGCCGATTCAAGGACGAGATTGTACCGGTGATGCTCAAGAGCAAAAAGGGCGATGTCGCCTTTGAAGTGGACGAGCACCCTCGGGCGACCAGCTTGGAGATCTTGGCCAAATTGGCGCCGGTGTTCAAGAAGGAAGGCACGGTTACCGCTGGTAATGCCTCGGGGATCTGCGATGGAGCGGCTTCTTTGGTGGTCGCGGATGCGGCGTGGGCGGCGAGCCGCGGCCTGAAGCCGTTGGCCCGGCTGGTGGGTTGGGGGGTTTCCGGTTGCGACCCTAATATCATGGGGATCGGCCCGGTTCCGGCGGCGAAGCGCGCGTTTGAGATGACCGGTCTCGGTTTGGGTGACATGAGCCTGGTCGAGGTCAATGAAGCGTTTGCGCCGCAGTACCTCGCTGTCGAGAAAGAGCTTGGGATCGACCGGTCGATTTCGAATGTCAACGGCGGGGCGATCGCCCTCGGGCATCCGTTGGGCGCATCCGGCGCGCGGATTACGGCGACGTTGATCCACGAATTGCGTCGCCGCAAAGGGAAGTATGGGCTCGGGTCGGCTTGTATCGGCGGCGGGCAGGGGATCGCGGTGATCGTCGAAGCCCTCTAGGCCTTCTTCGCGGCGACCACATACCCCGCCGGATAAACCCGCCTTCCATCGGGCAGATACCGGCGTTCCAACTCCTTGGCGGTACCGATGGCGGCGACCGCCCAGCCGTTCTTCCTCATGAAATCTGGACAATCCTCGGGATGCATGGAGAACAGGATCGGCTCGGCGAGCAAATGCAGGAACCCGGCCGAAAGCCGCATGGCGGTGGCGCTGACGCTCGGATGATCGAGGTAGAACCAGTAGTCCATGGTCAGATCGGATCCGGGGCCACCAAGCTCCGCCAGCGTCTGCAGCGTCGCCTTGACGGCGTCCCGGCGGAGGTACATGGACACCCCCTCCCAAAAAAAGAAGGTGCGCGCTCCTTTTTGGAACCCTGCGCTGAGCAACCGCTCGTCCAATTGCTGCGTTTGAAAGTCGATGGTGACGTATTCGATGTCGACCGTTGGGACATCTTGGCGTTTGGCGAGAATCGACCGTTTGCGGGCGGCGGTGGCTGGATGGTCGACCTCGAAAACCTTGATTCCTGCTAGTCGATCCGCGAACCGGTAAGCGCGGGAATCGTAGCCAGCGCCGAGCACGACCACTTGGGCGAGGGGTGGTTCGTCGGCCGCCGGATGGTCAAGCGCTTGACCAAGAGCATCGTCCATGAACCGGTGGCGGCAGACCACAAAATGGTTGACGGACGGGTGAATCGGTAGATTCCCGAGGGACAATTGGGTGCGCCCGAACACGCTGAGGAAGCCTCGCGCGTAGGGGTCGTCGAGCACCCGCGAACCTTCCGGCCGCAGTGACTCGGTGGCTCGCATCCAACAGACCCATTGTGCCGTTCGACTGGGCGTATCCGCGTTCAATGGGCCGCCGGATGGGAGCGGACCACGTCCAGGATCTGCGCCTCGGACAAGAGTGCCTTGGTCTTTTTTGCAGCTTCGAAGATGGCTTTGACGAGGGAGTCGCTGACGGGGATGCCGCGGCTGTCGAGCCAATAACGAATGTTGCTTTCACCGCTTTGGTGGCCGATTTCGATCTCTTGTCGGCGCCCAAACCAGGCCGCGGGTACCCCGCTGTAGATTCGGTCTGCCAGCCAATGATCGCCCTTCTTGGCGGCTTTGATCACGGCGGCGGCGTGGACCCCGGTGCCGGTGCGGAAGGCGTCGACCCCAAAGACGGGGTAGTTGTTCGGAATCGGGACTCCGCAGGTTTCAGAGACCTTTTCGACCAGCAGGCCGAGGCGCTTCAAATCGTGTTCCTCGACGCCGATCAACTTGAGGTTGACCAGCAGTTGATCGAGAGACGTATTTCCAACTCTTTCGCCAACACCGAGCACGGTGCCGTGCACCCGATCACAACCGGCCTCGATCGCATACAGGGTGTTGGGGAGGGCATGCCCACGGTCGTTATGTCCGTGCCAATCGAGCTTTACGCTCTCCCGGGCGCCGAGCCCAACCAAAAGATCGGTCACCCAATGGACCAGGTTGAACACGCCGTTGGGGGTGGCATGGCCAACGGTATCGCACAAAACCAGCCGGGTAGCGCCCTCTTCGACGGCGGCGGTGAGCAGGCGCCGGAGGGTGCGGGGATGGCTGCGAGTGGTGTCTTCGGTAACGAAGGTCGCCGGGATCCCCCCCTCCTTGGCCATTTTTACGGCGGTGCGAGTGAGATCTTCCAGCTTGGCGTCGTCCCAATTTTCGGCGTACATCCGAATCGGAGAGCTGCCCAGGAACATCATCGCTTCGACTGGAACGCCGGTTCGTTGGGAGATTTCGACGATCGGTCGAATGTCGTTGGGGTGAGTGCGGGCTGCGCACGCGGCGCGAATGGCGAGCTTTTCATCGCGAATCAGCTCGACCAATGCTTGGGAATCAGCGACAGCGCGTGGACCCGCGCCGGGCAGGCCCACATTGGTGGAATCGACGCGCACTTGGTCAAGTAACCTTACGATTTCGAACTTGGCCTCGATGGACGGGTCCTGCACGGAGGGGCATTGAATGCCGTCTCTCAGGGTCTCGTCGTGGACTTCCACCCGGCGCATCGGAGGAGAAAGCGCATGGCCTTCGACATTCCAATCGTAGATGATGTCCCGTTCGTTCATCGCGGCCCCCGAAGTGGATCCAATGTACCGGGAGATCGGCCGCAACGCACGGACTACCCGCGGCGGGGTGCCGGCGGAACCGTGTCGGCGAGGGAGCGTTCTCGAGCTCCACCGGCCACTTTGACGGGGATGGAGATCAGGCCCTCCGAGCCACAGGCCTTGAGAAACGCGCGTTCGGTGTCTGGATCCGGGAACAGCGCCACCGCGCAGTCGCCGCCGCCGGCCCCCGACGGCTTTGCCGCTCCACCGTGGCTTTCAGCGAGTGCGGCGATGCGATCCAGCGCGGGGGTCCGGTAGTCGATCCCGGCATCCGTGGCCATTTTCTCTAATAAACGCCGACCTTCGCGTAGTGTGGCGATCGGATCCTTGGAGAAGGTGTCGACCAATTCGCGGGAACGCCGTACGAATTCGTCGCGTCCATTCCACGAAAGGTACTGTTGTACGCGGGGTCCGGTGGATGCGGATTGACCCGACCACACCACGACTGGGCGAACCGGGGATTGTGGATGCACTTGTCCGCCTGCAAACCGGATCACGCCGCCGTGCGCCGCGGCGGCGACGTCGACTCCGGAGCCCGACCCCTGAATCTGATGGTGGATCGCCTGAGATTTGAGGAACAGCTCGTGTGGCGTGAACGGGATCCCCGAGAGCGTCCACGCGGCAAAGACCGCTGCGACGGTGGCCGCGGCCGAACCGCCAAAGCCAGGTTTTCCTTGGATTCCCGCCACCGGCTCCGCGTCGGAAAAGGTATACCTTCCGATCGGGGCGGCGACACTCTGGAGCAC
>SYKL01000243.1 GCA_005797785.1 Pseudomonadota bacterium
CGCGACGGCCCTCATTTGCACATCTTATCGTTGTTCTCAAAGCATCGGTATTCGCGGTACTCGACGTTCTTCACCTTCGCCCGCCAACGGGTGCGCTCAGCGTCCACCACTTCCACGGAGCACTCTGCGTGTGAAGAAAGGGCGATCGACACCGCTTGTGGTCCGTCCGCCTTTTTGTCGCCGCAGACCACCGTGATCTTCTTGGTTCCGGGAAGCGCGCTCACAAACCGAGCTCCCGTCACCACCTCGGGTTCCACCGGCGGCGCCGTGTCGTGCGAGTTTTGCGCTGGCGCGTTGCTGAAACCCGCATTTCCGACCACGATCGCCAAAACCAGGGCCCCCATCGACAACATCAGCAAACCAAACGCCACGGCCGCGAACAACGGTGCCCGACTCGAACCTTCGCTCGAGCGTGAATCGCGGCGTCCACCGCTGCTGGCCAGTGTATGTCCAGGATCAAGGCGCGGTACCCCGGGACTGGTGCGTCCAGGCGTTCGCCCCGCCGAAGTCTGGGCACCCGGGGTCCGGCCCACCGGAGTTCGATCGCTCCGCGGATGGCCTCCGACCGGCGTGTTGCCCGGTGCCGTGGCCGACCGACGCGCTGGAAGTGGGCTATCGTCCAAATCTTCAGGCGCGGCACGAGTCCCAGCGCCGGGTGGAAGCGCTACCACGCCATTCTCGGAGAACCCGCGTGAGTCCTCCGCCAGCGTTTGCCCCATCAGCGAGTCCGACGAAGGCGTCATCGGTCGACCCGTAAACGCCTCTATGATGGGAGGAAGCTCCGCTTCAGCCCACTCGGCCAACGATGCGCCGGGCGAACGGCGCGCCAGCGCTCGTAAACGCACGATGGCCTCGGCAGCGGACAGACGATCTTCAGACTCAAACGCCATCATCCGCGCCAGGAGCTCGTGCAGTTCGACGGCGACTTCACCCAGTTGGCGGGTTGCCGCCAAATGCACCCAACGCTCCTCAAAAGCAGCTTTGAACACCTCGGGTTTGAGTTGGGCTCGCCCGAACTTCTCCCCGCACAGCAATTCATAAAGCGTCGCACCCAACGAATAGACGTCCGAATTGGAGGTATCCGGTTCGAAAAACAACCTTTCCGGAGGCATATACTCAATGGACCCAAACGTCATCTCTTGGGTCTTGGCCTCCCGGGTATCGAATTCGGCGCGTGCGACGCCAAAATCCAACACCTTGACCCCACCGTTGGCGTCCATCATGACGTTGCTCGGCTTAATGTCCCGATGGATCACGTGAAGCGGCTTTTCTCCCGGATAGGGCGGCCGGTTGTACGCCGCATCCAGCGCGGACGCGACCGCCACGCCGACCTCCAACACGGCTCCGACCGGCATCGGGTTCAACTTGCCATCGGCGACCGCCTGAAGAATCACCTTGCCATCGATCGCTTCCAGGTACTCCATGATCACGGCGACGCGGCCGTTGATCCGCGTCAAATCAAGCACATCCACAATGTGCCTGTGCCGCAACCAGCCCAAAAGCCGCGCTTCGTCGCGCATGCGCGACGCCACATCCTGGTTGCTGGACCAGTCTTCGTGCAACAACTTCAACGCGGCAATACGCGCAAAGCCGTCCGCATGGACCACTTTGACCAAGTACACGGTGCCAAAACCACCCGACGCAATCTCGCGGATGAACTGGAACTTCCGGCCGGGCCCGGGACTGGTCAACGGAGCTCCTCGGCACGATTCGCCATTATAACACGACTTCGCCCGCAGTCCACGCCAGCCACGCCACTGCACCATCGGCCTCGGCCACCTGCAAGCGGCCGTCTCGGCTCAAAGCCTCCGCAAACGCCAAGGGTCCGGTAGCGGCACCGCAGGACCCGATGCAGGCCACCAGGTGCGTCAGGTCAGACACCGCCGCTGTCGCCTGGTCCCCTGCACCGACGATCTCCGCCAACACCACTCTCCCGGCACGCCTTGCCGATTCTAATGATTCCAAGACTACAAATGCCGCCCCCTCGCCCGGCGCTCGGCCAGGCCCGAGCCGCCCCAAGCGCACCCCGTCGCGCGCCGAACCCGCGTCCACCAGCGAATCGGCTCCTCCCGCCAACACGGCACCCACCCGACCTTCCGAAACCAGCCGATAGCCCTCAACGATGGAGGCCAGGCCCGCCGCTTCCTCGCCGGTACGGGTACCCGACTCGCCGGTCATCCCGAACTGTATGGCCACATGCGCCAAAACGAGATTTGGAAGGGTTCTCAGAGGTGTAAGGGGAGGATAGAGTGCGAGCCCCGCACTCCCAAGGAGCCCGACGTCGAGCGCACCGTTCCGTTCGGACGCCAACAACGCTGCTTCCACTTCGCCGGAATCGGACGGTTCCCGGCCAACGCCGACCACCAAGCCCATCTCGGAGTCCCGGCGGTCGCCCAACGCCAGGCTTGCGGCCACGATGGCCAATTCTGCCGCGCGCGACAGCAGTTTGCGGTCCTTCTTACGTCGGAGGCACGGCACCACATCCACCGTACAAACCCCGTATCCAGGGATGGGGAGTCGATCGCGCACATCTCCGGTGGCCGCCAAGCAAGTGCGCCCCTCGTAAAGTACCGTTCTTACGCTTTCAATCCCCAAGCCCGCAGCGCTCACCGCCCCCACTCCGGTGACCACGACCCGAATCAAGGCGCCTCCACCACAATGGTGGTATTCGAACCACCAAAACCCGCCGCGTTGCTGAGCGCCACGCCCTTGTCGACGGTCAGCGGCTCGACCACATGGAACAACGCGCACTCGGGATCGACTTGCTCCAAGTTGGCGGTTGGCGGGGCAATCCCATCGCGGACCGTGCGCAGCGCCAACAACGCCTCAATCACACCGCAGGCGGCCACGGTATGCCCCATCAGTGACTTCGTGCTGCTCACCGGCACTTTCATGGCCAGATCCCCGAGCGCGGCCCGCATGCCGGCGGCCTCGCTCGCGTCGTTTTGTTGGGTGCTGGTTCCATGCGCATTGATGTATGCCAGCCGGGAAGGCGAACATCCGGCATCCCGAAGCGCCTCCTCCATCGCAGTGCGGGTGCCCCTTCCGTCGGGAGGCGTGTCCGTGATCCGCCATGCATTGCAACTGCTCGCATACCCCGTGATCTTTCCGAGGCTGCGGCCCAATCGCCCCGCCACTTTCGGCGAGGCCAGCACCACCACGCCGGCGCCGTCCCCCAACACAAAACCGTCGCGATCCCGATCGAACGGACGGGAAGCTCGGTCGGGTTCATCATTTCGAACGGACAAAGCTCCCAACCGCGAAAATCCCAGCACCATCAAGGGGTGAACGAGCACGTCCACCCCTCCGGCGACCGCAACGTCGACCTCGCCGCGCCGTATCGCCCAAAGCGCCTCGCCAACCGCCTGAGCGGACGAGGTGCAAGCAATCGACAGCGTCACTACCGGCCCTTTGGCCCCCAGGCGCTTCGCCACTGCGACGGCCGGTCCCGCGGGATGATGGCGTTCCAACTCTTCTAACCGTGGCGCTTCCCGAGACTGCCACCGACGGGCCAGTTCGCCGAGATCCGGTCGCACCGCCTCACTGCCAAAAAACACGCCGATCCTCTCCGCGGGCACGGCGCCGAAATCCAGCGTTCCAAAGGCCTCATCACACACAGCATCGAGGAGATAATAGTAAAGCGCTGGACCATCAAGCCCGACGTCGCCGATTTCGGCCCCAAAGGTGACCGGAAAAGTGGAGGCGTCAAACCGCCGAATCCGACGAATCCCTGTCTCTCGGCGTAGGAGGCGGCGCCACGTGTCCTCGGTGCGCCCCAGAGCCGTCCACATCGCCTCGCCCAACACGACCGCGCTCATCCTCGCCATACCTTAGGATCGAAGCCCGCCCACAGCCGCGCCAACTCCGCGCCCTCGGTGGCTTCCAGTTTGGCGCGCTCTTCGGGATTTTCCAACGGAACCGCGTTGAACACAAACAACTCTTCGGCCTGCGCCACCACTTTTCCACCGGACCGGGTGCGCACCTTCATCCAAGCCGACTCATCACGAAAAGCATCAAACTCGGCTTCCAACTGCACGACTTCGCCAGGTCTCACAAAACGACGAAATTTCGCATGCTGAACCATGGACAGAATCGGAAAAGGCCAGTCCCCCCGCTGCACTCGAACGGTGTAGCCGATCGCTTTACCGGCCAACTGCGCCATCGCCTCCAGGAGCAACACCCCAGGAACGACCGGCCATCCAGGAAAATGATCCTGGAACAACTCCAGCTCCTCCGGAAACACGCATGTACCGACGACTTTCTCGCCCGGAACCAGCTCGTCGATGCGCTGCAGAAACGTCCATCGCATCCGCTATGTATACTGCGCAGGGAGGCCATCGTGCGAGGAATTCGGATCATCCCGTGGGTCGCCCTCGTCGGCTGTGCGCCGGCGCTCCCGGGCCTCCCCGACGCCGTGCCCTTTGAGGCCGTCGACGGATGGGTGGTTGAAACTTCCGTCTCGCCCCTGCAATGTCCGGACGGGCAGGACGCCGTCGTGGTCCGGGTGCGCCCCAGCTCCAACGACTTTTCGGCCTCTGCCCTAATCTTACACTCGGGCGCGGTGGACTTCGTCAAGGAGCCTTTAGAGGCCGATCCGACGTTCGGCGATCACGCGGCGGTAGAGGACCGACTGTCCCGCGATTGGTCCGTTCGAAGAATCTTTTCCACGCTGGGCATTTCTCCCGAAACGGACACCACCGAAGTTCATCGAGGTACGCTGATCGCCGCACTCGCCGAAGCAGGCGTCGTATCCGTTCTTCCCGGAAACTGCTGGGGCGATCGGTGGCACAACGACGCCGACCAACCCAACGACGCGGTGGCCGACGCCTTCGAACGAAAAGGTCGTGAAGCCGCCTTGAACGCTTGGGATCTCCTGTCCGATGAGCAATACCTGCCGCCTTCGGAGACCCGCTACGTCATCGGGCTCGGCGATGGTGGAAATGGAGCGGCAGAACTCCTCCATGTGGGCATCGAAGCCGCTGGCGTTTTGGTGGACAGCAGCCCGGACGATCTGCACTCCTACACCCAAGAACCCGACTTGTATGCGGATATTCTCGAAGGCTTAGCGCGCACACACCCGGACAACGCCTACGCCAGCGGATCGCTCGTCGATACGTCCGTTCCCACCGTGTACGCCTACGCGCAATACGATGGAAGCTTGCCTATCGGCATTCATTCCGCCGCTTTGGCCGAGCTGGACGCCGCTGGAAACACGCTTGTCGGGGTCGACAGCGCCGAACACGTGGTGTCGAATGCCGACCCAGAACTCGCCACCTCGCTGGTGGAAGCGCTTCTTTCCTCACCCGTCCCATAGCACCGATTGGTCAACCGCTTGACCATGTGGACTCACGGATCGACGAACTGCAGCTGGGTCACCATCGTGAACCGGCTCGTAACGCCGTCTTCCAGCCCCGGAATTTGCCCAACCACCGAGTCGTACGGATAGTTGACTTCCACGGTCAGGAACACCAAGTCTTGGACCACATCGTGTTCCCACGACGCTTCCACGGAACAACCTGCCAACTCGGCGCAAGTGGTCTCAGATCCGATTCCAAACATGATCGCGTTCAACACGTCGGTCGCGTAAACCTCCGTATCGTCCGCCAAAGCGTTGAAATCGTCCTCGGTCGCGGTACCGTCATTCGTGGTGAGCTTCGTAAACGCCGCTCCATACCGGCAACCGTCCCGAGACGCGCGGGTGATCGCCGACTGCGTGATCATCCAGAACGTCAGATCGACGACGCCTCCAAAGGCGATCATCAATACCGGCAACCAAAGACCGAACTCCAACGCAGCGATGCCGCGGTTTTTCCATCGTCGAGCGCTCATGGGGCTGCCCTCTGAAATTCCATGCGAATGACAGAACGACCTCGAAGGTCTCGGCCTTCCACCAACCCCCATAGGGGGGTCCACGGAATGGTCATGTCGCATTGAAGCACGATCACCGGCACGTCAGCGGAACTCGCCAGCGTGTACACCGAATACACGGGGTCCGTCGGAAGATCGTCAAACCCGACCTCCGCCAAAGACTGTTCCAACGCGGTATTGGCCCGCTGATACACGACAGAAATGTCCGCGCGGCCCTCCCCCGGATCGCGGGTCACCCCGGCACGGCAAGCGTCGTAAACCGCCGAATTCAGCGCCGCTTTGTAGTAGAACATCCAACCAAAATCGACGATGCCCCCCAAAAGTAGGAGGAAGATCGGCAAAGTGAGCGCGAACTCCACCGCGTTGGCGCCCCGGCGCTGGCGTTGAAAGGGTCTCATTCGACGATCGCCGAAGGGAGCGAGCGAGCAATTTGGACGAAGATGGGCTCGATCTCCGAGGCGGTGTCCGCTTTAGAAAAATAGCCATCGCCCTTGGGCACCACGTGAAAATAGTCCCGATCGTACTTGAAGGACACAAACCAAACGTTTGCCTCATGTTCATCCCAAAGGCGGTTTGCCACGTCCTCGGTCGCCGCCTCAATCTCGCCTTCATCACGCCCCGTCTCAGGAGCGGTATATTGGCGGTAGGGCTCCACATAGGCGCCGCGCGTCCACACCGCACCGGCGGGATAACGGTACGACTGATCCCATTCGTAGGGCTCACCATCGGTCAACACCACGAGCGCCCGATACGCCATGGGGTTGTGGCGCTCGCTGAACATGGTGAGCGCCATTTCCATTCCGGTGGCGTGGTCGGTTCCACCCTCGTCGCTGTAGTACCGCGGCATGTTCGGAAAACACTGTCCCGCCGTGAAATTGTCGCGATTTCCCGACGGTGCTCCGTCCAGCGGAAAGGGATTACTGTTGCCATTTGAAGGGTTTCCCGCAAAGACAGAACAGGCAATGTGTTTTGGCGGACTGGTCGCCCAAGCCGGCTTCGGCGTGCCCGCCAAATTGCCGATGTTTAGGTCCTCCCACTGATCGCGAATTGCCGCGTACCCTGTCCCAATCTCGGTAAAGGGCGTCCACTCCCAGCCATAGCGGCTGTGGAAGACGGTCATGCCAATGACGTCGTCCTCCCCATGAGCGCTGTTCAACTCATCCAAAAATGCCAGTGCTGCGTCGCGGGCTTTGAAGAAGTCATCCTGATCCCAGGACGCGGTGATGTCCATCACCAACAGCGCTTCGAGCGACCGCATCGCCGAAGTCGAACTCCGACGGGTATCATACGAGTCGACTCCAAAAAAACCGCCAAGAACCGACGGAACAGCCTCCGCCCCTTCGCGGCTGACCACGGCGGTCACCGCATTGGCGCCATCCGCGGGATCCACGGTGGTGTCGAACGTGAGCGTGGTGGCGTCCCAAACGCCCCAATCCAGGCTGACCAACGTACCCGGTGCCTCGACGATGTTGTTGCGCGCAACCACCGCCGCCGCCACCGCCTCGGCGCGGTCGATGTCACCCGTCCGCCGCAATTGCACCAACGCGGCCTGTGACGCCGCATCTGCAACGTCCTGCGTCTGATTTTGCGCCAAACGAACCAGCGTAATGTCCGTCGCGAGCGCACCAAAACCCAGTATGGTGCCGATCGCGAGACCCATCAGTACCGAGTAATTCCCACGTCGGGAACCAATTTGAAAGCGCATTTTGGCCCTCCAGACGCGATGGCCGTATCGCAAAGCGGAATGAATCATAAACCAGAACGGAAGCAATCTAGTCGATCCAAACGTCACCCGCAATCACTATCGGTCGCCCCCTTACCCCTCCGGCAAAACTCCCGGATGAGGGCCACTTCCCCTCCGAAAAATCGGTTCCTTCAGCTGCCCTTCGGCGACGCCTTCCAGCAGACGCCGATTGCGCCATTGCGCCCATGTTCCCTCGGGTACGCGCCGGACGGTAGGTAAGCCGAGGCGATCGGTCGCTCGGCGGTCGGCATACTCTGCATTGATGTCCGAGAGACGCTGGTCAAATAGTACAGGATCGACGTCGCCTTCCACCCAGAGTTCATACCAGGGGCGTTCGGCCAAACCAACGCCCACTGAAAAGCCCCCCAACGCGCCAAAAGTGGCCATCACCGATGCAAGTTGCGCGACAGTGACCTTTTCCCCCACCACCGAAAGCGTGTCCTGGGTCTTTCCGCAAAAGGTAAGCAAAGGCGTGTTACTGTACCAGCCGACGACTTTCACCACATCCTCCAGATCGTACCGATACAATCCAGCGGTGGTCGAAATCACAAGCCGGTACCGAGCGCCGATCTGCAGTTCGGAAAGTAGGCAGGGTTCGCCTCCTTCTTCGGGCACAAACTCCAGAAAGTGCCCCCCCCCCCACGCGACGCCTCCCCACCAACTGCTGTGCAACGGGATCGCAAAATAACCTTCTGAAGCGGTAATTCCTACTTCTCGGATGGGTCCGCTGAACCCCAAAGCCGCCGGCAACCGTTCTACAAAGTACGGAGCAAAACCCCCTTTCCAACAATTAACCGCCGCCAATCGCCAGAATGCACCGGGCCGAAAATCGGTGGGCGGCGTCTTCCGAAATGCCCAGCCCCAAAGTCTCCTTCGCAGGCCGGCGTCCAGCATTGCGGCGGGTCCGTGCGTGAGGGTACCGTCCACCAGGTCTGCGGAAAGATCCTCTCGCCACCGCAACATCGCCCTTGACCAGGCCAGCAGGGTGCTCGGATTGGCGGTGGTCCAGGTGCGAATGTCGCGCGCCAGCGCAATTCGAAGCGCCACATAGGTGCGCACGTCGGGATCCTCGATCGCCCAAACCTCGCGCGGCACCACATACCGGGACTTCACCAGAAACGGCTGTTCCATCGCCATTCGACCGGTGTTTGCGCCGATCGGAATCCCCGCCGGAGAGTGAGCCTCGGGATACTTCCCCACCGTCGCCAGGGCAAAACCACCAGAAACCTCCGGTTGTTCCGCCAGCATCGCGAGCAACCATAGGAATTGGGCGTCCGCGATCTCCGTCGACCACACCTCATTGACCGGGAGACGCTTGGGAGCCCCCGTTGTACCAGAGGATTTAACAAATCCGGTCACCCGATGGCGGCTCAGGACACTGGTTTCGCCACGCCAAACCTGTTCTAACCACGGTTGATGCTCCATAAAACTTTGAACGGGTACCGCTCGCCGATAATCCTCCACCTTGCGAACCTTCGCCAAGCCATAAGCCCTGCCGAAAGCCGTATCTCTAGCAGAGTCCAAGACCCTCGAGAGAGCGCGCAACTGCGCGCCCGCGGGATCTTGCAGGTCCGACGCAAACTGCCGCACCAAACCCCTACGCAAGGCGCCCAACACGCGCGACGGAAAAGACGTGCGTTCATCCCATTTTGGGCGTTCCCAGCCGTCTGGAAGCATTTCCTTCGCCATCGGAGTCATCCCGCGCGTGCGCAAATCGCACAGGAGCGCTATACCCTCCAGCAATCTAAGATTCGAGGGGCCAGGGCGCATGAAGACCGGCGATTCGGTCACCGACGGCCAGGGCCGCTCCTGGTCCGTAGGCGAAATGCTCGGGCGCGGCCTGTGGGGCAGCTCGTGGCTGGTCCGGGACGCGCAGGGGCGGGAACTGACGATGAAGATTCCGCTTACAAAGCGCGATCTCGTCGCCGACCTCCCAGTGCCAGATGGCTTGCTCGAGGCGTCACGCAAAGCGCTCTTAGAACAAGCCGAATGGATGAAGGACGGTTCGCGTCCTTGGGCGCCTCGGTTTGAAGGGCAATTTGAGCGAAAGAACGGCGAGCCTTTTCTGCTCATGCCGCGTTATTCCTCGCTCAAGCGCCGCATGGCCAATGGGTTTGCGCTTTCAGACGCTATTGAATTGCTACTGAAAATCACACGTTGGTTCGAGGAAACTCCCGGCGCACAGCATGGCAACCTTCGGCCATCGAATGTGTTGTTGACCGAGCGCGGCGACCCGGTGCTTTCAGACGCTGCAACGCCTACTCTGCTCGAGTGGCGCGAGCGCTTCGAAGCGCATCTGCCCGATCGCGAGTCGTTCCTGCCCCGCGAAGCGCAGGACGAGGTCAAAGCAGCGCTCGGTTGGGACACTTGGGCGATCAGCCTGATGCTGTATCAGTCTGCGATGACGCTGCCGGGTCCCCGAGATTCCCGTCGGGACGACCGCATTCACCTGCCAAAGCAAGGCTTGGACAAAGTTGAGCTGGCCACGCTGAAAGATCGCGTGCTCGCCCGCCTGAAAGAAGATCGCAGCAACCCTCGGTTTGCGCCGCGTTTGGCTGAGCGGCTTTCCCAACTGCTGAATCGAGGATTGGCCCGACAACACGAGCCGTCCCCGCCGTACCGGTTTGAAAATGCGAGCACCCTGCGCCCGCGCCTGCAGGAAGTGGCCGAGCTGATCGACCCCCGGGTCGACCATGTCGGGCATTTATTGCTCGCTTCGTCTGCGAAAAACGGCGTATTTCAAGGCGGCGAAGCGGCGACCTTTTCGGTCACCATCGGCTGCAGCCCAGGCGTTTCTGGCCACGAAGATGTCGCTTGCGGCTTGCAAGTTACCGACCTTGATGCCCTCGGCGAAGAAGCCCGCGTTCCAGTGCGCGACTCCAAATATACGGTTAAACCCCACCC